>JAZQTI010000088.1:0-2322 GCA_045630665.1 Candidatus Scatovivens sp. | reverse complement strand
ATAAAAAGCATACAAAAAATTTCTGGTGATAATAACGAGGAGGAAATACCCGTTCCCATGCCGAACACGGAAGTCAAGCTCCTTAGTGCCGAAGATACTTACGAGTTACCTTGTTGGGAAAATAGGAAGTCGCCAGTTTTTTTATGCCTTTTTTACTCTAGTTTAAGAAGAGTACTTAATATAAGGTTCAGTGCAAATCTGAAAAAAGGCCCAAACGAAGAGAGATACTTTAAATAGTATCTCTCTTTTTTATGAATTTTATTGTATTGATATTTTATATTATGAATATTGAAAAATATAATTAATTATTATATATTAATTCTGAAAATAAATATATTAAATAGGAGAGTTAAATTGTATAAAACTTTAATTTTTGATTTAGATGATACGTTAACAGATGATTTTGAAAATTGTAAAGAAGCATTTAAAATAATGATTTCTTCTAGAAATGAGATTTATTCAGATGATAACTTTTATCGATTTAGAGAGATTGATAAAAAAACATGGGAGGATAGAGCGGCAGGAAAACTAATTACTCCATATGAAGATGATGATGAAAAAAAGAAAGAATGGATAAGGGCCAGTAGAATCTTAAAATATTATGGATCAGATATTATAACTTATGAAGATGCTGTTAAATTAAATGATATATATATAGAAGGAATGAAAGAAAAAGTTGTTCCAAGGCCAGGTGCTTTTGATGTTATAAAATATCTATATGAAAAAAAATATAGAATAATAATTGCAACAAATGGACCTTTAGTTCCGTTAAAAGAAAAATTAAAAAAGATAAAAATATTTGATTTTGTTGATTTGGTATTTTCTTCTGAAGAAGCTGGTCAAATGAAACCACATAAAAAATTTTATGAAGTATTATTTAAAAAAGCAAATATTATTCCATCAAAAGAAATTCTTTTTTTAGGAGATAATCTAGAAACTGATATAAAAGGTGGAATAGAGAATAATCTATCTACATGTTGGTGTAATTATAATGATGAAATTAATGAAAAATATCTTGTAACACACGAGATTAAAAAATTAAGAGATTTAATGGATATATTGTAATATTTATCTAATTAATTTTTTTAATCATTTAAAACTAAATTTAAAGCGTTATTATTTTTGAATTATGGAAATTACAAGATATATAACCTTAAAACAATTAATGATAAAAAAATAAACAAAATATTAGAAACCACTTGAAAAAATAATCTTTTTTTGGTATACTTTAAGCTGGTTAAAATATCTTATAGATAGAGGAGAATTAAAATGAAATCAAATTTTAGAAAAACAAAAATAGTTGGAACTATAGGTCCTGCTAGTGAACAAAGATTAGAAGAATTATTTGAGGCTGGGTTAAATGTATGTAGAATTAACTACTCACATGGAAGCTATGATGAACAAGAATGGAAAACAAATGAAATCATCAGAATCAGAAATGAAAAAGAATTACCAATTCCAATGATTCTTGATATGAAAGGTCCAGAAATAAGAACAGGAATGTTATATACTGGAAAAAATGAAAAAATAAAAATAGAAGATGGACAAAAATTTACTCTAGTAAACGAAGATATTATAGGAGACGAACAAAGAGTTTCTGTAACATATAAAGAATTATACAAAGATGTTAATCCAGGAACAAAAATATTAATAGATGATGGTGCAATCGAATTAAGAGTAGATGAAGTTGTTGAAAAAGATATAGTTTGTACAGTAATTCATGGAAATCCTTTAGGAAGTAGAAAAACAATGAACTTACCAGGTACAATTATAAGATTACCTGCTTTAGCAGAAAAAGATATCAATGACTTAATCGCAGCTTGCGAACATGAATATGATTATGTAGCTATTTCATTTGCAAGAAACTTAGATGATATTGCTCAAGTAAGAAAAGTATTAGATGAACATGGTGGACAAGATATTAAAATAATAACAAAAGTTGAAAACGTAGAAGGATTATCAAACATGGAAGATATCGTTAGAGTTGCTGATGCTCAAATGATTGCTCGTGGAGATATGGCTACAGAAACAGACTTTACAGAACCACCTGTAATGCAAAAAAGATTCATCAAATTAGCTAACAGAGCTTACAAACCAGCTATAACAGCTACACAAATGTTAGAATCAATGATGCACAACCCATTACCAACTAGAGCTGAAGCTTCTGACGTTGCTAATGCTATCTATGATAGAACAAGTGCTATAATGCTTTCTGGAGAATGTGCTATGGGTAAATTCCCATTAGAATGTATCCAAACAATGGATAAAATAGCAAAAAGAGTTGAACCAGAAATCAATTACTGGAGAAGATTTGATGATAAA
>JAZQTI010000087.1:0-9652 GCA_045630665.1 Candidatus Scatovivens sp. | reverse complement strand
CTTGATGCTAAACCACCTTTAAATTTTTGTTCACTTCCTAATCTTGATTTATCTTGATGTTCTTTAAATAATCTTTGATAATCTGACATATCTAAGTCGGAGGCCAAGCGGGTCTTAGGAAGACAACCACCTATCCCAACTCCTTGGCTCACAGTACGACATGGCTACGATCCGACTTATTTCTCCGCTTGATGCTAAACCACCTTTAAATTTTTGTTCACTTCCTAATCTTGATTTATCTTGATGTTCTTTAAATAATCTTTGATAATCTGACATATCTACTTCTAACCCTTGTTCTTTAGCAAGTTCTTCAGTCATTTCTGGTGGGAATCCATAAGTTTCATAAAGATTAAATACAGCTTCTGTTTCTAATACTGTTTTTCCTGCATTCTTTGTTCTATTTGCAACTTTTTCGAATTCTCTTTCACCATTTTGAAGTGTTTTCATAAATTTATCTTTTTCTGCAACAATAACTTCTGTAATTTCAGCTTTGTTTTTATCTAACTCTGGATATAATTCTTTTAAACTATCTATTGATATTGCAATAATTTCTGGTAAATTTGTTAAATCAATTTCTAATTTATTTAAATGTCTTGTCATTCTACGAAGTAATCTTCTTAAAATATATCCTCTATCAACATTACTTGGTCTTCCACCATCATTTATTATCATCATACTTGAACGTAAATGTTCAGCAACAATTCTTCTACTTTGAATATTATCTACTTTTTGAAGTTCTACTAATTTATCCATAACTGGGCTAAATAATTCAATTTCAAATGGAGTTTTCTTTCCTTGTAAAAGCATTGCCATTCTTTCTAATCCAAGACCTGTATCAACATTTTGTTGTGCTAATTTTGAATAACCATTTTTATCTTTATAGAATTCCATAAAAACATTATTCCAAATTTCTACATATTTTCCACAACCACATGCTGGATTACATTCTTCAGAACATTTTTCTTTTCCTGTATCATAGAACATTTCTGTATCTGGTCCACATGGTCCCTCTTCTCCTGCTATCCACCAGTTATCATCTTTTCCAAAGAAATAGATTCTTTCATCTGGTATTCCTGCTTTTTTCCATGCTTCATATGCTACCATGTCTTTTTCACAGTCTTCATCACCAGCAAAACATGTTACTGATAATTTTTCTGTTGGAATTCCTAATTCTTTTGTTAGAAATTCATAACTCATCGCTATTGATTCTTCTTTAAAATAATCTCCTAAAGACCAGTTTCCAAGCATTTCAAAATATGTTAAATGACGGTTATCTTCAACTTCATCGATATCGTTTGTTCTAACACATTTTTGAAAATCTGTTAATCTTGTTCCTGACGGATGTTTTTGTCCTAAAAGATATGGAACTAATGGTTGCATTCCTGCTGTAGTAAATAAAACAGATGGATCATTTTCTGGAATTACTGGTGCAGAAGGAATTACACTATGTCCATGGCTTTTAAAGAAATTTAAATATTTGTTTCTAATTTCAATAGCTTTCATAATAAAATCCTTTCTTTTCATAAAATTTATATTAATTTTTATTTATTTCGTAATTATTTTCCTAAAATAACATGTGTTATTATATTATAAAACACCATATTTTTCAAGTATTCTATAAAATTTATATCTCAATCAAAAAAAAATCCACCACCCCGAATTATTCGAGGTGGCGGATCGTTGTGGCGATTTTACTCAATCTGTGCCTTAAGATTTGCAGGCTTGAGGCCTTTGTTTCTCTTAGGAGCTTTCATTTTTGCTCCACAAGGCACTTCTTCTTCGATCAGGAAACAGTAGAGAGAGATCAACAGAGCGGATTTTTTCATTTCTCCCTTTTTAGCCATAGTTCTCTTCAGTTCCTGAAGTCTGGCTTCAACGGCAGAGATATCCACCTTCGAAAGACTAAAATACATTTCAGCAAACTCTTCCTCAAAACCAATTTTAGACTTCAATGTCTCTTCATCGATTTCGCCAGTAGCCAATTTCTTGAAATGCATCTCGTTTCCGGACATGATGACGTTCTCAAACAGTTCCTTGCTGATATCAGCTTCACTTTCTACATACATGTTGTTGACAGCAAATTCGATAGCAGCTTCTTCCGGGGTCATGGTTCTGGCAATGCCAAAGTGCTTTTCTTCAAATCTGGAATCGATTCCCAATCTTGCCTTCACATCTTCTTCGGTGATTTCCTTATTCTTATAGGCAAGGAACACACCTGTAGTATCCATCTGGAGAAGCAGTTCTGCAAATTCGAATTCCTTCTTAGGATCGATAGTTACATCAACATACTTCATCGCATGCAAGAAATTGAAGGCACTCATGTACAGGCCCATATCACATTCTTTACCTTCAGAAGTCTTGAGAGTGAAGCCGGTTCCGGCCATATACTCAATCATTCTGAGGAAACGATCAATTTCCACCTGACCAGAAATGCTGAAGTTCTCGGCCACCTCATAGTAGGTACGGTCTTTCAGGACTTCTCTGGAACCTTCGATATAAGATTCTTTCTGAGTGTAGAGTCTGAAGCTTTCCAGAGGCTTAACTCTCAAAATCTTATACAACTGATACAGATCGTCGAAAAGAGCTTCCTTCATCTTGGTAGTACAAGCAAAAATCTCCATCGGATAAACACCAATTTCGGGATGTACCTTATATTTGATGTTTCTGATTGTGGAGAAGGTCTGGTACTTAGGCGCAATGTTCACAGAAACCAGTTGACCGTTTTCATCAAGTCTGAGTTCTGCAAACTGAAGAATCTCTTTGATTAGCTTCTTGTCCAGTCTCGCAAACTCGAAGAAAATCAGGTCATAGACCAAAGTGTTTGCAGGAGTAAACTCGATCAGAATCTTGTTGATATAGAACAAATCTTCAGGGCGGAATGCCATAGAATTGTTCTTAATCGCTTTGGGGAAATCCACTTCCAAGAAGTAAGTTCCGGTGCTAAAGTTGTAGGAACGTTTGAAGTCCTGTGCAAAGAAGTAATATCCGACAAAAATCGTATAGTACATTCTCACAAACTTTGCTTTTTCAAGCATAGTCATTTCTTCAGGTGCTCCACACAGCTTTGCAGCCATCATCTCAAGCAGCTCTTTATAGCCATCGATATAGTACTGTGCATTTTCGACAGTTCTGAGCTGATTTACCAGATCCTGGATGTCCTTTTCTTTGATACCATTCTTGCTGGGTCTGCAGCCAATTCCATAGAATCTCTTCACTTTGTTGAAATTGGCTTCGCCGATTGTTGCTTCAAAAGCAGGAAAGCCTTCTTCGATAATCATGTTCACATTGACGGTTCGTGTATTATCACCAGGAACAAGAACATCGTACAGCTTTACCACTGCTTCTCTTTCTTTGCTTGAAATCTCCTCCTTACAGATAATTCTCCGAGAAGCCGTTTGGGCTTTGTGTGTGATGGTAGGCTTTCTCATCAAAAGATTGAAAAAACCTCCCTGGTTGGTTGCAGTGTTTGTGGTTGGCTTGGTTGTCATTCGCAATTGTCTCCCTTCTAATATTTCAAAGTACAGGTTATACCACAACTTTAAATAAGTTATGCAACCTAAATTATATCACATTATGTTAACTTTTTCAATAGTTTTTATTTTACTATATATTTCTATAAAATTTTAATATTTATTTTTTTATAATATTTATATTTTCATATTAGTAAAATTTTTTTTCAAAACAAAAAAGCACATAGTTATACTATGTGCTTTTTATATATTATTTATATATTATTTATATATTATTCTTTTCCATATAAACCTTTATATTCTTGGAATACTTTTGCTTGAATTTCTCCAACATATTCTTTTGTTACACCTTCAAAATCTGTCAAGCTATAGAATTCTTCTAAACCAGCTCTTTGATTAGCATATATTGGTTTATTTAATATTGTAACTTTGTATTCATTTGCTTTGTTGTAGTCTTTTTCTACACCATCTCCCCAATAATATAATTTTCCTAAATAATATTTAGCAAATACATTATCAGCTGTTGATGCTTTTTCAAAGTATTCTTTTGCTTTTACATGGTTTGTGCAAACACCATTTCCATTGTAAAACATTTTTCCTAGATAATAATTTGAACCTTGAGATCCTCTTTCAGCAGCAACTTCAAAATATCCTTTAGCTTTTGCGTAATTTACTTCTACTCCAGTTCCATTATAATATCTTTTACCTAATTCATATATAGCTCCAACATCTCCGTTATTAGCTAATGCTTCAAGTTCTTCAAGATTTTTTGTACTCATATCTATTTCCTCCTTTGAATAATACATAGTTATTCAACATATTTTTCTTTTATTATAGAAATTTTACCACTTTATTCCATAATTTACTATAAATTTTATATTACATTAATAATACATTTTGAATACAAAAACACTTTTTTTAATTTTTCAAGATTTTTCTCAAATCTTTTTATCTCAATGCATCCGTGTTTTTTTATAATTTTATTTTTCACTTGACAATTTTTTTATATTTAAATAAAAAAATACTTGACAAAAGAATTTTATTTTTTGTTTTTAACAGCTATTTTTAAATTTCTTTGTCAAGCATAAAGATATTTCATTTATTTTCTAAAAACCTATATTTCTAGGTGATTTCCAAGAAATCCTGCTGCCGATTGAGCAACTTTATCTTCCACATCTCCCATTTTTTTATTAGGCTCTTTTGCAAGCAAAATAACACTCCCAACAACATCTCCATCTGTAATTATTGGATATATTACTTGTGAATTATATATTCTTTCTCTTCCTTCATTTTTAGTTATTGGAATTGATATTTCATTATTTTCTTTACTTTTAAAGATTTCTTTATTTTCTAAAACCTCTTCTAATTCTTTACTTAATCCTTTTTCTAAAAAGTCTTTTTTTGCACCTCCAGATACAGCTATAACTGTATCTTTATCTGTTATACATGCTATATGACCTGTAGTTTTAGAAATTGTATCAGCATATGTTGAAGCAAATTCTGTAAGTTCTCCTATTGGAGAATATTTCTTTAAAATAATCTCTCCTTCTTTATCTGTAAAAATTTCTAGGGGATCACCTTCTTTTATTCTATGAACTTTTCTTATTTCTTTTGGAATAACTACTCTTCCTAAATCGTCTATTCTTCTTACAACTCCTGTTGCTTTCATAAATTCCTCCTTATTTTGTATTTATATTTTTATTATGACAAATAAGGAAATTTTTATACATCAACTATAAAAAAATAATATTTTTCTTTTTAGTTTGTCAACATTTTTTATAAAATTCAAATTTCTATAAACAATTTATTTCTAAGTAATTTTACACAAAAAAAGAAGTGATAACTCGTCACTTCATTTTTTTGAATTTCATAAAAAAATACTTGATTTTTACAATTAATTTTCCTAGAAAACTTTTATCTATTAATTCTAGAGCAAGCTCTACTTCAGAATCCATTTGTTCATTTGATACAATTTCTTCTTTTTCTTGTACTTCATTTTTTATTGTATCAAATATTTTATCAGGATCATATTTTGCACGCTTCATTCGCTCTTCTTCTTCAAATTCTTCTTTATCTCTTTTTTGAAAATATTGTAATTCACTTTCACTTGCAAAATAGCTTCTATATATTAAAGCGATTATCGCTCTAGCTTTTGAAGAAATCTTTTGTTCATTTAATGAAACATATGGATCTATCGGCGTTATATAATCAGGATCTCTGTTTTCATTTATAAATTTTCTAAAATGTTTCGGTATAGCTTCTATTAAGTTAGTGTCAGAGGCTTTTAAAACATCATCGACTTCTGCAAAAGCAATTCTATATTCTCTTTCTTCATTAGTCACCAATTACATTTTCCTCCTCTTTACTATCTTTTCCCAACATTTTTTCTTTTAAATTTGCTATATAATTAAATGCATCTTTTATAGCACTTAATTTTTCTTGTTCTGCCACTTCTTTATAATCATCTCTTTTAAAAACACCTTTTGCAAAATTCTTATTCTTTTTGTATATTGGATTATCTTTTACACTTTCCCATCTTCTTTTATAAACATCTCTATCTTGTTCATCATCCATTGTTAATGCTAGAAATGCATCTAATTTCCCTTCTTCGTCAAGATCTTTATCAAAAAATCTATCTACTTTATCACTCATTAATTCTGGATTTCTTGTCATATCTACTGCTGTTTTTATTAATGAAGCATATAAAAATGTATTTTCTTTTATTGTATCCGGATCTATTGTTCCATTAGATAATCTGAATTCAATTGTATTTTTTTTCTTGTTTCCCATATTTGACAAGTTTAACCCATAATATCTGTCTTTATTAAATTTTTGTTTTACTATTAGATTTCTATAAATTGCGTTTTTTGGTTTAGCAACTTTTAAATTTCCACTTTCTAATTGTTTTTGAATTTCTCTTCCTCTTGGTCCAGCCATGCCATTTCTTGTAAAAAGTAAATTTCCAATAGCAACATTGGCAGCAACACGAGCAGAAGAGAACATTGTTCCTATAGTTTTATTAAAAAACTTACAAGAATCTATTATTTCTCTTATGTTATGTGGTACTTTTATTGGATTTCTTATAATTACTCCAGGTGTTTTTGCTTCCATCGCTCCTGGTCTTATTGGCTCACCTTCAGCATTACACATTTTATAAACTAATTCTTCAGATTCTGTCCACAATTTCAAAAAGTTTTTCATTATCTCAGGATTTTGTCTAAGTATATCTGCATCAAAATGTATATGTCCACCACAATTATTATCTGTGTATGGTTCTTTTCCTTCTATTGCAGGACATTGTTTTATTGCATCACATACTTGAGCAACTTCTTCCCAAACGGATTTATCTTCTCTTTCTTGTAAAACCGGAGATACGCATTCTGATCCATTGTCATTTAGCGACATATCATCTTCAGATTTCCATCCATTATTTTTAATAAGTTTTCCTACTTTTTTTCCATTTAAATTTTCAACTTCCAATTCTAATCCAAATTTTATATATTCTGGAAGTCCTAAATTTGCTGAACCTTTACTTAATTTCATTAATTCCTCTTATATGATTAAAATATTACTTATTATGATTTTATCATTAATTTATCAAAGTTTTTTAGTTGTTACCAAAAAGATATATTTTTATTTTTCTTATATACAAAAAAAGTGACAAGAATAATTTCTTGCCACTCTTTTATATATTTAATTTGGGGATTTTACTTTTTTGTTTTTTCATACATTTTACTGTATGTTACGAATTAACCAACCATAGCATCTCTCCTTTCCTTTTGTATGAATTAATTCTATACTATGATTATTAAAAAAAGCTTAAATATTTATTAATTTTCAAAATAAAAAAGCTAATATAAATATTAGCTTTTCATAAATATTATATATCATTTTTTATTTTACAATAATTTATAAATTTTATAAAGATTCTATATCAATTGGTTTTTTTCTTTTATAAATCACTTTTTTTGGCATATCATTATAAAGTTCAACAATAGTATTTAAATCATTTGCAAATTCCTTAAGCATAACAATTTTTATACTTGTATCTTTGTCTTTGCAATATTCAAATAATGCATCTTTTACCCCTATAATAAATGGTAGTTCTGGCATTAATACTTTTTTGTTTTTCTTTGCTCTGTCAATAAGCATTTCTTTTATTTTAACTATATCTTCATTGCTTGCACAAGTGATTCTTTGTATTACTTGGTAAGTATCATAATAATTTAAAATTGGTTTTTCCATGCATTCTGTAGTAAATTTTTCATAGAAACTTTCCATTTTCATTGGAATACATTTAAATATTTCTTCTGCTTTATTTCTATACATTTGTTTTTCAAGTTCTTTATTAAGCTCATGGAAGTGTTTTAAGATATCTTTCATATCTTCTCCAATGTCAATACCAATTCGAGAAAGTTCTTCTTCAATATTACTACAGTATTCTGACTTTTCAGCAACTAAGTTCATACCATTTAAAAATATCATTTTTATAGTTGGCATGTCATAATCTATTAATTTTCTTCTTGAAAAATAACTAAAATATGCAAACAATTTTACAAGTTCAATTAATTTTAAATCACCATTTTGAACATTATCAATTACTTCTGCAATAACAGCTGGAAATTGATCATCTGAAATTTTCCAATATTCTTCTGTAAGAAGTCTTTTATATCCTGGTAATTTTTCAGTATCTATAGTTTGAATAATCATTTCCATATCATTTTTAAATACTTTCATATCAAAAATTCTTGTTCTTACATATACTTCTATAAATTTAAAGAATCTATATTCTGATTTGAAATTAAAGTAATAGTTATTATCAAATTCTTTAATATAAAATTGTCTATTATCCATTAAAACTCTAGAAGAAACTAAAATAGATTTATATTCTTCATTTGAATTAATGTTTACAAATTTGTCTTTTGTAATCTTTCCTGCTTTAATTTCAAAAGAAACTGCAATTGTAAATATTAACATTGTTTGCAAGACTCTTAAATTAGTATTTGGATAAAATTTATTTACAGTTTCAAAAATCTTTTGGAAATCATTTAATGCATGTTTTAAAATTCTTAAATTTCTAGTTCCTGATTTTATAAATGTGTTTGTTATTAAATTTGTATGTTCTCTTAGAAATCTTATTAAATCCGGATTTGATTCATATCTCATAAGTAATCCATTAATAATATAGCTAAATTTAGGAGCATATTCAAATGTTTCTCCTATTAATTTTTCTTTAATTCTTTCATAATCATTTGCTTTATCAAAAACATATTCTATTTTTTCACCAATTTTTTCAACCATTGGTTTATCTGCTTTTAATAGGCTTCCTTCTTTATCTAGCAAATATGTTGCTATAAAAGTTTTCATTTCTAGATTTGAACTTTTTAGTTTGGTAGAAAGTTCTTTTTCATTACAAATAATAATTGTTTTTATATGATCATGTTCAACAAAATTATTGATATATCCTAAAATATCTATAACATCAACATTAGCTCTTTCTAAGTCATCAAAACATAAAACTTTGTCATCTGTAGCAAAAAATTGTGAATAATCAATTCTTTCATTAACATGTTTTGCCCCAAAAAAATGTGCCATATCAAGACCAGTTTTTGCATATTCAGGAATCGTGGTTTTATCATTTGTTGCCATATATTTTTTTATACCTTTATCCATTAGTTGAGTTGTTTCTATAAAGATTTTTTTGCTAATATCTTCTAGATTTGAAATTCCATATAATGACATATATATAGTTGTATATTTTTTTCCATTAAAAGTTAATGAGTCAATTTTATTTCTTATTTTATTATTCCAAAAATAAGTTTTTCCACTTCCCCATTCTCCATTTATCATTATTGCATAGTCTGTGTAATCTGCTCTTACATAGTCTAATATGCTTTCAACTAAATCTTCCATTTAATCCTCCTTTTAATCTTTTGCTATTACTAAAACAAGAATTTTATTTACTCCAGCTAATTTTAATATTCTTGATATCTCATTTACTGTTGCTCCTGTTGTACATATATCATCAAAAATAATAATATTTTTATTTTTTAAATCTATATTTTCTTTTTTGAACACATTTTTTACATTTTGAAGTCTTTCTTTAGAATTTAAAGTACTTTGAGTTTTATTTTGCTTTACTTTTAATAAGCAATTTTTTACTTTGATTTTATCTTTTGAAT
>JAZQTI010000086.1:0-10151 GCA_045630665.1 Candidatus Scatovivens sp. | reverse complement strand
TGGTAGAAATATGAATTTCATTAGAACAAAATATGCAGAAAAACTAAGTAAGAAAATAAATAAAGAACTAAAAGAATTAGAAATGAAAAATGCTAGATTTGAGATTTCTGTAAAATATTCTTTAGAAAATAATTTTAATTCTAATGGATTAGATAAAGTTGAATTTGTAATATCAACCAATGTGGGAGAAGAGGCTAAGTCTCTAATAAAAATTGCATCAGGTGGAGAAATGTCTAGAATAATGCTTGCGATAAAAAGTGTTTTAGCAGATGTAGATCAAATACCTGTAATTATATTTGATGAAATAGATACAGGTATAAGTGGATATGCAGCAAATGCAACTGGAAATATGATGAAAAAAATAGCAAAATCTCATCAAGTACTTTGTGTAACTCATTTAGCAAGTATTGCGGCAAAAGGTGAATACAACTATTTTGTAAGCAAAGAAGTAATTAATGAAAAAACAAGAACAAAAGTAAAATTATTAGAAGAAGATGAAATTTTAAAAGAAATTGCAAGAATTTCAAGTGGAAGTATAACTGATATTTCAATAAATCATGCAAAAGAATTAAGATATCCAAAGTCAGCATAAATGTAAAATAATAGATATAACTATTAATAATGATAAATAATTCACTATAAATTTGAAAAAAAGTTAATTTTTTAGTATAATTAAAGTAGCGTAATTTTATTATAGCTAAGGCTTTTAGATATACCCAAACACAAGAGAGAGACTGGAGGACTGAAAAAACGTATGAAAAAAGCCCAATTCACCGGATGTCCGAATGGGAGATTGAGCTTTAATAGTTGCTGGAATTGCCCAGACTACGATGTGTGCCAAGATAGAATATATGAAAAGCGGCACAACAAGAGAGTTACATGGGCAAAGTTCTGGGTAACCAAAATAATTTGCTTTTTAGGATTTGTCCTGATTGCAAGTTTTGTGTTAAGTTTGGTTTCATCTATTGATTCTGAAGCAAGGTCTAAATCGGAAGTTGAAGTTGTTCAAGATTCAGAAGAATCAGAAAACACTCAGCCAACTAATTTGACTGAAAACGAAGAAACAAATATACAAGAAACTGAAACAACTATTGAAGAAACAACGGAATCGGAAGGAACAGAAAATACTGAAGAAAGTGTTGATGCATTACCAGAGACTACAACCGAATCGCCACAAAGATATGAACCTAGAAGGGTTCGAATGTGGAAAATTTCTCCTTATCAGCCATACAATGAATATGTTTATGATATTTGTGAAGAAGATAAAATATTAATTGCAAAATTGGTATTGGCTGAAAGCGTGGGAGAATGCTATGAAGGAAAGGTTGCGGTTGCTGCTACTCCTATCAACAGGTATTTTTCAAAATGCACATGGTTTGAAAGAGAATCTATGTATGCAGTAATTACACAGGAATTCCAATTTGCTGACATTAGTAACATTACAATCGAAGATTTGGAAGAATATCCAGAATGTCTAATGGCAGTTGAAGATGCATGCAAAGGTTGGGATCCTACAAGAGCTGAATTCGAAAATGGTGCACTTTTCTTCTATAATCCAAAAAAGGTTTCTGGATATCAAGCTCAAATTCGTGAAGGCATCAAGGTCATGGTGATCGGAAATCATAATTTCCACGAAAATTTCGATAAGATTGAAGTAGAGGAATAATGAAATTCGAGAGAAAAGTCAAGAAAGGGAGAGTTCCCTTATCTTGGCTTTTTTCTGTTTTAAAAAAATAATTATAAATTGGTCAGGCACGAAAAAATATAAAAATCATATACTTAATTTGTAAGAGTTAAAACTTATAATGGAGGTATATAGATGTTTTCTATATCATGTATTTGTTTAATAAGTCAAATTTTCTTAGGAGTAGGATACATTCAAAGTAGCAATTTGTTTCCAGAACCATTAAGCCCTGAAGAAGAAAAAATATATTTAAGTAAAATGAAACAAGGAGATGAAAATGCTAGAAATATATTAATAGAGAGAAATTTAAGGTTAGTTGCTCATATTGCAAAAAAATATTCTAGTACAAATATAGATCAAGAAGATTTAATTTCTATAGGAAGTATTGGTCTTATAAAAGGAATAAATAGTTTTAATGCAGAAAAAAATTTTAAGTTAGCTACATATGTTGCTAAATGTATAGAAAATGAGATTTTAATGTATTTAAGAAGCAATAAAAAAAGATGTGGAGATGTGTATTTAAATGAACCGATAGGGAAAGATAAAGATGATAATGAAGTGACATTACAAGAGGTATTAGAAAATAATGATAAAAATGTTGAAGAAATTGTTGAATTGAAGTTTAAAGTAAAAAAACTATATGAAAAAATGAAACAGATTTTAAAAGATAGAGAAAAAATAATAATTGAATTAAGATTTGGATTAAATGGAGATAAACCTAAAACACAAAAAGAAATTGCAAAAATGATGAATATAAGTAGATCATATGTATCAAGGATAGAAAGTAAAGCAATTTCAAAATTAGCAGAAGAAATTTATGAGTAGATTTATTGAGATAATGGTGATATAATATCAATTAATATTGAATAAAAGAGATGAAAATATGGAAGAAAATATTTTATTAGAAAAATGTGTGTTATGCCCACATGAATGTAAAGTGAATAGAAATAAAGGAAAAATAGGAAGATGCAAAGCAGGAAAAAATATAAAAATAGCACTTGCAAATTTGCATTATTTTGAAGAACCTTGTATTAGTGGAGAAAATGGATCTGGAACTGTATTTTTTTCGGGATGTAACTTAAATTGTAAGTATTGTCAAAATTATAAAATAAGTCAAGAATTACTCGGTAAAGAGATATTAATTGAAGAACTTGCAGAAGAATTTTTGAAATTACAAAATATGAATGCGAATAATATTAATTTAGTAACAGGTGTAATGTATGTTCCTCAAATTATAGAAGCTATAAAAATAGCTAAAGAAAAAGGGTTAAATATTCCTATAGTCTATAATTCAAGTGGATATGAGAGTGTTGAAACTATTAAATTATTAAACGGATATATAGATGTATATTTGCCAGATTTAAAATATTATGATAGTGAATTAGGAATTAAATATTCTGGTATAAAAAATTATTTTGAAAATGCAACAAATACTATAAAAGAAATGTATAATCAAGTAGGTGAAGCTGAATTTGATGAAAATGGGATTATAAAAAAAGGTGTTATAATTAGACATTTGGTATTACCAAATAATATAGAAAATAGCAAAAATGCTCTAAAATGGATAAAAGAAAATTTTGGAAATAAAATATTAGTTAGTATAATGGCTCAATATTTTCCAACAAATAAAGCAAAAGATATATCAGAATTAAATAGAAAACTAACACAAGAAGAATATGATGAAATTGAACAATTTGTTTTTGATTTAGAACTAGATGGATATATGCAAGATTTAGAAGAAAATGAAGAACAATATGTTCCAGATTTTGAAAAAAATCAAAAAAACTAATCATAAAAATACCTATAATATTGAAATTGTAGCAAAAAAAAGACTTTGCGAAAAAACTCACAAAGTTAATTAATTATAACATATTTTAGCAAAAAAATCAAATATCCAACGGCTATGATAAAGTTAGAAAAATGGCAATAAACTATGCAAATGTGAAGTATAGCGTTATAGTTATAATAATTGAGGAATATAGAATTTGAAAAATAGCCTAAATTATGCTAAAATAAATATAGAATAAGTTAATAAGTTTTTTATTTTCCCTGCGTAGTGCGTATAGGCAGAATTTTTAGAACCTACAAAGTTTTGGATAAGGGAGCCCGAACTCTGGATATGGCGTGTATGCTTGCATTTATGTAAGAAACCCAGGAATATTTAGGAAGGCACCCACCTGTGTGAGTACAGGTCCATAAAAATTCTTTCATCTTACGGCTTGGACGTGGGGCTTTTTATTTTGTTTTATAAGGTGTTCCTATTTATAGGAACACCTTTATTGTTTGGTAAACAATTTGAAATGTTATGTAAATTATGGTATAATATAAGTGCCACCGTTTTTTGGTGAGTAGGATTAAAAGGAGGGCATTTTATGCCAGGACAAGGTTATCATTATGGAGGAGCACGGTTAGTTGCACAAAAAGTGGGGAGAGAGTTTTCAAACGATATGGCTGTAGGAAATTGGGTGCTTGATGCACTGAATTCTGCGGCTGGATCTCGTAGATGTACTCACTTCACTGGTGGTGCCGGCTGTGTACTTCCTCAGAAAAGCGAGCTCAGACAGAGCTTAAAAATTCAGAGCTGGGACAGTCAGTACAAGAAATCCTATTTGGTTGATCCGAGAATTGAAATGCGGCTTATGGAAGCTGCCAACATCCACATCCCTGAAGGGGACTATAAGGATGGTATCAGATTGCATCTGCTTTTTGACAGAAGCTATGACCAGCTGGTACAGACCAAGATTTTCGATTTCAGCAAGCAGAAGGATGATATTGTTATTGTCAGAGCTACCGGCAAAGAAATTTCTGGAGGCGACTTCAGAAAGGCTTTGTATGGTATGTATCCTATGTTGGATCAGTATCTGATGAGAAAAGCCGGTATTACAGCCGAAGAGGTTGAAGAGTCTAAGGCTCTCCTCAGAGCTACCATGGCTCATGAACATGCAGAATTCATCTGTGGTTATCTCAATTATAATCCTAATTTTGAGTGGAAGGACAACGAGTTCTTCACTATGGAAATGATGGATGCCCTGATTGATGAAACCGTTGAAACTGCTGTTAAGTATCTGAAATGGTAATTTAAGGAATTCCCCCTATAGCAAATGCTGTGGGGGAATTTCATTTTGCAAAATATGGTTTGTTGATTTTTTTTATTAAAGGTGATAAAATATTGTTGCAAAAAACAATGAAACAAGCCTGAAATCAAGTTTTTGAGGAGTGGTAATTATGAAAATTAAAGATGTTCTTTCAAATGGAATATTAATATTAAAAAATGCAAATATAGAAGATGCAACATTAAAAGCAAGAATTATACTTGCAGATTTATTAAATAAATCCAAAGAATACCTTATGATTCATGACAACAAAGAAATTGAAGAAGGATTAAATAAACTATTTTTAGAAAAAATAGAAAGAATTAAAAATAATGAACCGCTACAATATGTTATAAACAAACAAGAATTTATGGGGCTAGAATTATATGTAGATAACAATGTATTAATTCCTCAACCTGATACAGAAAATCTTGTTGAAGAAGTAATTTTAATAGCTGATAATATTAGAAAGTCATACAAAAAAGAATTAAGAATATTAGATATGTGTACAGGAAGCGGAGCAATTGCGATATCTCTTAGTAAATTAATAAAAAATTCTTTAATGTATGCAGCTGATATAAGTTCAAAAGCTTTAAAAATAGCAGATGAAAATTCAAGTAAGTATGCTGCTAATATATTATTCTTTGAATCTGATTTATTTAAAAATATATCAAAATTATATAAATTTGATATAATTGTTTCTAATCCACCTTATATAGAAACTGAAGTTATAAATACATTATCAGAAGAAGTGAAAAAAGAACCACAAATAGCATTAGATGGTGGAATGGATGGATTAGATTTTTATAGAAGAATAATTCAAGATGCAAAAGAGTATTTAAATGAAAATGGATATTTAGCATTTGAAATTGGATATAATCAAAAAGAGGCTGTTAAAAAATTGTTTAAAGATTATGGATATAAAAATATATATTCAAGAAAAGATTTGGCAGGAAATGATAGAATAGTTGTTGGTCAAATTTAAAATAAAGGAGATAAAAATGTCATTCTCATCAGATATAAAAGAAGAACTAAGTAAAGTGAATAATTTTAAAAATAAAAATTTATTAGAAGCAGAATTTTTAGGATATATATTAACAGGAAATTCAAGTAATAATGATGAATATTTAGAATTTATTACAGAAAATGAATTTAATATAGAAAGATTCTATAAAATTTTATTTAATTTAGAAATTGAATATGAACCTGATATAAGAGGTAAAGTTTTTGTTGCAACAATTAGAAAAAATGAAAAAATAGAAAAACTAATGGAAATAAAATTAGATAATAATGAAGAACTTAGAAAAGCAATAGTAAAAGGAGCTTTTTTAGGAGCAGGTTCAATAACAGATCCTAATAAACAATATCATTTAGAAATTTTATTCCAAGAAAGAAATAATGCTGAATATATTTTAAATATTTGTAAAAGTTTTGGAGTATATTTGAAAATTCTAGAGAATAAAGAAAAAATTCAACTTTATATAAAAGATGGTGAAGAAATATCAAAATTTTTAGCATTACTTGGATCAAACAAAGGAGTTCTTTCTTTTGAAGATGTAAGAATAACAAAAGAAATAAAAAATAATGTTAACAGATTAGTAAATTGTGAAACAGCAAATTTAAACAAAATTGTAAATGCATCTGTTGATCAAGTAAATGATATAAAATTAATTCAAAAACTTAATAAATTCGAAGAATTACCAGATTATTTAAAAGAAATAGCACTTATAAGATTAGAAAATCCAGAAGTTAGTTTAAAAGGATTAGGAGAAATGCTAGAAAAACCAATCGGTAAATCTGGAGTAAATCATAGGTTGAAAAAAATTCATGATTTTGCAGAGGAATTAAGGAATGGTAATTAGCATTAAAGGAGAATTATGGAAAAAATAGGAATATATATACATATACCTTTTTGTAAAAGTAAATGTAAATATTGTGATTTTATTTCGTTTTCTAATTGTGAAAATAAAATAGAAGATTATATAAATTCTGTTATAAAAGAAATTCAAAATTATAAAGATAATCATATAATATCAACAATATATTTTGGTGGAGGAACACCATCAATAATAGATTCAAAACATATATCAAGAATTTTAGAAAATTTATATAATAAATTCAATGTTTTAGCTGAGTGTGAAATAACATTAGAAATAAATCCTGGAACGGTAAATAAAGAAAAATTAGAAGCTTACAAAAAAATTGGAATAAATAGATTAAGTATTGGTTTACAATCTACAGAAAATAGAATATTAGAACTAATAGGTAGAATACATACATATGAACAATTTCTAGATACCTATAATATGGCAAAAGAAATTGGATTTGACAATATAAATGTAGATCTTATGCTTGCAATTCCTACTCAAACATATGAAGAACTTTTAAAAAGTGTAAACACAATAATAAGTTTAAATCCAAATCATATTTCACTATATTCGTTAATTTTAGAAGAAGGAACTGATCTCGAAAAATTAATAGAAAATAAAACATTAGAATTATTAGATGATAATGTAGAAAGAAAAATGTATTGGGAAACTAAAAAAGAACTAGAAAAAAATGGATATAATCATTATGAGATTTCTAATTTTTCTAAAAAAGGTTTTGAATCTAAACATAATTTAAATTGTTGGAATCAAGAACAATATATTGGATTTGGATTAGCTGCTCATTCATATATAAATGGATGTCGTTTTTCAAATATTGATAATTTATCACAATATATAGAAAATATTCAAAAAAATGATTTTGAAGCAAATAAGATTTTACACGAAAAACAAGATAAAAAAGATAAAATGAAAGAATTCATGTTAATTGGTTTAAGAAAAATTGAAGGAGTGAGAATTTCTGAATTCGAAAAAAGATTTAGGATAAATCCTTTATTTTATTTCAGATTTGAAATTAGTAAATTAACAGAAGAGGATTTAATAGAAGTTGATTTAGATAATATAAGACTTACCCAAAAAGGTTTAGATTTGGCTAATTTAGTATTTGAAGAATTTGTTTAAAAATATCAAAAAAAGACATATATTTTTGTGGAAAATATATGTCTTTTTTTATTGGAAATTTATAAAAAAGTTTGTATATTTTCTATTGACAAATGAATAATAAAGTTATATTATATTAGCAGTCAAACTTAAGGTTTGCTAAAAATGAGGTGAAGTAATGTCTGAAGAATTAGATAAAAGAAAGAAGAAATTACTACAAGCAATAATTGAAGAATACATAGAAACAGCTGAACCAGTAAGTTCTGGAAATCTAGTAAAACAGCTAGAATGTAGTAGTGCTACAATAAGAAATGAAATGGCTGAATTAGAGAAATGTGGTTTCCTAGAAAAACCACATACATCTGCAGGAAGAGTTCCTTCACAAAAAGGATATAGATACTATGTAGATGAACTAATTCGAGATGATAAATTAACCAAAAAAGAAATGGAACTAATAAAAGATAGACTAGAAACAAAAGTAAATGCTCTAGAAGATCTTACAAAAATAGCAACAACAACGCTATCAGAAATAACTCATTATACAACAATAACATTAGGACCAGATGTAAACAATCACATAATAATAGATATTAAATTTGTTCTTTTAGGAAGTAGAGTTTTAATGGCTGTTATATTAACAGATTCTGGTGTTATTAGAGAGTCTATTATAAAATTTGATGAAGATATTGTTCAAAATCAAGTAGATGATTTAACATATATTTTCAGAAATAAGTTAGTAGGAAAACCATTAGAAACAATGAATTCTCCGCTTGAAGATTTTATAATGGAAGAAATGCATGCAGGAATAAATATAATAAAAAAAGTAATAGAAGAAATTAACAAAATTATATTAGAATCAAAACAATTATATTTAGATGGTGCAAATAAAGTTGTAGATATGCCTGAATTTAAAAAAGTAGATGTAGCAAAAGATTTTTTAAATGTATTAGATGCAAAAGATTTAGTTGCAGATGTTTTAAATACAGGAATAGCAGATAATATAAATATATATATTGGTGAAGAAACGGAAAAAGAGGAATTGAAAAATTTTAGTATAGTTACATTTAATCACTTATTAGAGGGAAAAGATATTGGAACAATAGGTATTATTGGACCAACAAGAATGGATTATTCTAAAGTTATTTCAGTTATGAAATATATTAGTAAAAAAATTAATGATGATTTTAAAAATGGTAAATTTTAAGAAAGTGAGGAAAGTTTTTTGGAAAAGGAAGAAAAAAATGTAAATGAAGTAACAGAAAATATATCTGATGTGGTAGGTTCAAATGAAGAATATGTAAAGTTAAAAGAAGATTTCGAAGAACTAGACGACAGATATAAAAGAATGTTTGCAGAATTTGAAAATTATAAAAAAAGAAGTCAAAAAGAAAAAGAAGGTATATATGGAATGATAACAGGAGATGTTGTAGCAACAATGTTACCAGTTATGGATAATCTTCAAAAAGCGGCAGAAGCAAAATCAGAAGATGTTGGATACCAAGATGGTGTAAAACTTGTTTATAGACAATTTGCTGAAGCTTTAAAAAGTTTAGGACTAGAAGAAATTGAAACAGTTGGAAAAAGATTTGATCCAGAATTTCACGAAGCTGTTAGCCATGTTCAAGATGAAACAAAAGGTGATCAAGAAATAGTACAAGAATATAGAAAAGGCTATAAAATTGGAAATAAAGTTGTAAGACATTCAATGGTTATAGTTGCTAATTAATTTGTTATTAATTTTGTTTATTTTCTAAAATATAATTTAGAAAATAAATATGCTAATTATCATATATGAAAATATTTGATAGTTAATTTAATATAAATGAACAAAAGAAAATAAATCTTAATTTAAGAGAATATAAAAAGGTTAATAATTTTAAAGAAAATAAAGGGAGGAATTTTCAAAATGGGAAAAATTATAGGTATTGACTTAGGAACAACAAACTCTTGCGTTTCAGTTATGGAAGGTGGAGAAGCAGTTGTAATTCCTAACGCAGAAGGAAACAGAACAACACCATCAGTTGTTGCTTTTTCTAAAAACGGAGAAAGATTAGTTGGACAAATTGCAAAAAGACAAGCAGTTACAAATCCAGACAACACAGAAATATCTATCAAAAGAAAAATGGGAACAAATGAAAAAGTAAAAATAGGAGGAGATGAATTCTCTCCACAAGAAATATCTGCAATGATATTACAAAAATTAAAAGCAGTAGCTGAAAATTATTTAGGAACAACAGATACACAAGCTGTTATTACAGTTCCTGCATATTTCTCAGATAGCCAAAGACAAGCAACAAAAGACGCTGGAAAAATCGCTGGATTAGAAGTTTTAAGAATTATAAACGAACCAACAGCTGCAGCTCTTGCTTATGGTATGGATAAAGAAGA
>JAZQTI010000085.1:0-13463 GCA_045630665.1 Candidatus Scatovivens sp. | reverse complement strand
TATTTTCAATATTTTTTCTTATTAAAATACTTTTTTCCCTCAAATCTTTTTTCGATATTTCCATATATTTCCTCTAATATTTTTTTATATTTTACACTATATCACATAAAAAAAGAATAGTTATAAAACTATTCTTTTTAATTTATCCATATTTATATTTTTTTCTATTTGTTATTAACCTTGCACATCTTACTAATAAATTTCTAAGTTCTTTATGATCATTAGCTCCATAATGATAACTAATTACAGGTGCAGTTCCTATCATGTAGCCAATTGATCCCAGTATCATAAGCACAGGCATTATTAGATTGACTGAAGCAAACGCATCTGAATCAACTCCAATTTTTCTACAAAATATTTCAAAAGATTGAATTTCATTTTTATTTGTAGTAAAATATTTCCTAGACTTTGCCCAAAGGAGGGGATGTTATGGCAAAGAAACGGTTTTTTACAAAACTATTTGTAGTGTTTCTGACAGTAGCACTACTGCTTCCAAAAATTTTTCTCGTAGCCTCTGCTACAACTTTGGAAGTAACCAATGAAACTATTAACACACAAAGAGGAGTTGTTACTGCTAGCAGTCTCAATCTCCGAGAAGGACCAACCACATCATCTAAAGCACTAACTACGCTCACTCGAGGAACAGTTGTTGATATTTTAGAAGATGTTGGAGATTGGTTGTACGTTAAGTATGGAGAAGATTTTGGATATCTCTCTGAACACTATGTTGGAATTGTTTATGCAAATGGTGTAACTACTGCAAACATTTTGATTGTACGTAGTGAACCTAGCAAAAATTCTTCTCAACGTGGTTCTCTCTATTTGGGAACTAGAGTTTCCATTATAAGAGAAGTACAGACTGAAGATGAAAACAATCCTATATGGTATGAAATTACTTACAAAGATGGAGAATCTGCTTATGTTTCCGCAAACTATGTAAAGATCATAGCATACTTTGGCGGAATCCACCGGAGAGTAGGTTTAAACACTGCAAAAGTTTTAAACCTTCGTGAAGACACCAGTCTTTTTTCCAAAGTTACAAAAAGAATTCCACAAGATTCCTATTTTGTGATTTTGGAAACCAAAGACACAACTGACTATTATAAGAAATGGCACAAAATTGATTATAATGGTAAAATCGGATGGGTTGCTGCAAGATACGTAAAAGAATTCGAATGGAATCTTGCTTCAACTTCTAGCACATCAAGTCCGGGATCCGGAAAAAATCGAAACCACAACATGTCTCTTGCTTCTAGTTGCCTTACTGGCACAATCGTTTTTCCTGGTGAAAAATTCTCTTGGATAAAAATCATGGGAAACTGTTCTATAAACAAAGGATTTTCTATAGCCACTGTCTATAATAATGGACAAGTTTCCGAAGGCGCTGGTGGTGGCGTTTGTCAAGTCTCAACAACAACTAATATGGCAATCAAAAAACTTGATATTCCTACAAATGCAAGACAACATAGTCTGCCAGTTAGTTATGCTGCTCGAAAAGACGAAGCTAGCGTTTCTTATCCGAATGTTGATTTTTCTTTCACCAACACACTTGATACACCAATTCTCGTTGAACTTGTTTCAAAACATGGAACTGTTGTCTGCAATGTTTACACTGCAGAATAAATAACCGTTTCTAAAAAGGGCTCTTACAATAAGGAGCCCTATTTTTTTATCTTACTAATTGACTTTTTATAAAATTTATTGTATATTATAAAAAATATTGAAAGGATAAATTATATGCAAAACTTAACAGCTAACGTATTTTCATATTATTATTTTAACAGCGTAGCCTTTTTTGGTTTCTATGCTTATTTTAATATGAAAAAAGCTCTAAGTAGGTTGTAATATTTTTATCTTATTTTAAATTTAAAACAAATTAGAATGTAATAAATGTAGCCTTACTTATCAGCTTAAGTAAGGCTATTTTTTTATAGAAACTTTACTTCTAATAAGAAATACAAATTTTATTAAATTTTAAAATTAAAATTCAAGGAGGATTTTTTATGGGAATTAATTATATTGAAAAACTTGCAAAACCAGAGGAGTTAAAAGCCAAATATCCAGTAACAGAAGAAATGAAATTATTAAAAGAAAAAAGAGATAAAGAAATCAAAGATATTTTATCTGGAAAAAGCAATAAATTTATACTTATAATCGGTCCTTGTTCTGCTGATTGTGAAGAAAGTGTTATAGACTATACAAAAAGACTTGCTGAAATTCAAAAAGTAGTCGAAGATAAAATTTTTATCATTCCAAGAGTATATACAAATAAACCAAGAACTACAGGAAAAGGCTATAAGGGTATGCTTCATCAACCAAATGTACTTGGTAAAGAAGATATGAAAAATGGCTTAGAAGCTATTAGAAAATTACATATAGACGTTGTAAAAGAAACTGGTCTTACTTGTGCAGATGAAATGTTATATCCTGAAAATTATGAATATCTTTCTGATATTTTATCTTATGTTGCAATTGGTGCAAGATCTGTTGAAGATCAACATCATAGAATGACTGCAAGCGGATTTGATGTTCCTGCTGGAATGAAAAATCCTACAAGTGGAGATATTTCTGTTATGCTAAATTCAATATTAGCAGCACAAAGTTCTCATAAATTTATTTATAGAGGCTGGGAAGTTCAAACAAATGGAAACGATTTCGCTCACGCTATTATTAGAGGATATGTTGATAACCAAGGTCATTCTCTTCCAAATTATCATTATGAAGACTTACTTTCATTATGTGAAGATTATAGAAAAAAAGAATTATTAAATCCTGCTATTATTATAGATACAAATCACTCTAATTCTGGAAAAAAACACAATGAACAAATTAGAATTGCTAAAGAAGTTATAAATAGCAGAAACAAATCCGAAGATATAAAAAATATGGTTAAAGGATTAATGATTGAAAGTTATATAGAAGATGGATCTTGTACAATCGAAGACCAAGTATATGGAAAATCTATCACAGATCCTTGCTTAGGTTGGGAAAAAACAAAAACACTTATTTTAGATTTAGCAGAATTACTATAAAAAATAAAACCAGAGTTTCCTCTGGTTTTTATTTTTATAATTTTGTTATTATAACTTTATTTACTTGAGCATTTAATTTGGTATAATCAAACTCTATTTTATAAAACCCATCTGTTAATCCATCTCTAGCTTGCTTTAAAACATTAACATATTGTTCTCTATTTTCATATGTAATTGTATTACTACTAAGTCCACTAAAATTATTGAAAACAACTGTTGGTTTTGAATATAATGGATCTTCTGAAGTTAAAACCATTCTCTCCATTACTTCTTTCATAGCACCAAAGTCTTGTTTTCCACCATATAATAATAAAACATTATCAAAATTATATTTATTATAATAATCATCATAATTTTTTTCTTCTACAACATAGCCTTCCCCATCTTTTTTAACTTCTTCTTTTATTTCTTCTTTAGATTCTTCTTTTTGTTTTTTTATGGCATCTGTTGCTGTTTCTTTACTATTTGCATAATCTTCATAATTGTCTATAAAATTTGTATTTTCTTTTGTTTTTGAAAATACTTCTCCTAGTTTTCCAGATTTTTTTAACTCGTTGTATCTAAACAAACAAAAAACTGCAAGGCAAATTAATAATACAATAAAAATTACTTTGAAAAATTTTTTCATAAATCTTATCCCCTTTTTCCATATATTTTTATTATATCTTATTTAAGCAATTTTCGCAACTATCGAATCCCTAAATAAAAAGAACTCGCCCAAAAGCGAGTTTTTTTTATTTATATTCAATAACATATTTCCCAGAATTTTTTAAATTTTCTACCATATCATCTTTAGTTATTGTTCTCATTTCATCTTCTATTGGCCATGCAACAATAACGCTTTTATCTTCTATATACACATTATTTAAATAAATACTAAATTTTGTTTGTATATATTCAGCCTCTTCAACAGTTTCACATGCCATTTCCAAAAACAATCCTGTTACATATCCATTTTCATCAAAAGTAAAATACGATTTCACATCATCCTCTTCTGTCATATAAGTTATTCTGTCTGAAGATATCTCTATTCTTTCACCACTCATCAAATTATTTAATTCAGCCATTGGATTTTCTGGAATAATTTTATCTTCTTTCATGTCAGCAATAATATCAGCAGAACTTTTATCTTCAACTTCCTCTACTGGAACTTCTACATTATCTTCTTGAATTATTTCTTCACCTTCACTTGCTTCTTGATTAGTTTCTGCTGTCTCTTCTACTACATCTTCTTTAATTTCATCTTTTTTTACAGTATTATTCTTTCTTGATGTGTTTTGGGGAGTTTCTTGTATTTGACTTATTTTGTTTGAGTCTCCCGAAAAATCAATCATTGAAATTCCTATTATTGCACATGCACTAAATAAAACAATTACAGCAATTATGCAGTACATTATAACTTTATTTGAATTGTCATTTTCCATATTTTCCTCCTTTGTAACTTGGATTTATATTATTTTATAACAAAATACCAGGTTGTTCAATTTCATATCCTCTTTTTTCTAAAAGATCTTTTTTTCTCATTTTTACAGTGTCTACCATTTTCTTTAAATCTTCATCTTTTTGACTAACTCCTAAAGCAGCTAACGCTTTATCAAAATCACATTCTCTAGCCGCTTTTAAATATGCTTTTACTGGTTCTACTCCCTTTTCTTCGTAACAAGTTCTTAAAGTTTGTGCTAGTAATCCACCTACTGCATATCTATTTCTATATACTGGGGACTTATCTGCATTAATAATTCTATTAGCCATTCTTCTAATATAAGCAACAGGCATTTTTTGTTCTTTTTTTAATTCTTCTATATCATCATTTGTTATTTCGCCCTTTTTCTTTTTTATATCTAATAAGCTTAATTCAGCAAATAAAACTCTTGCTTTATCAACAGAGGAATGAATTGAATCTATCTCATGTTCAATAATAGCAGACTTTGAATATAGCTTTTTTCCTAATAAATAATTTGTAAGTAAAAGTTCAAACCCTGTAGAACTCACTTCAGCTAATAATTCTCTTGTAGCTCTATATGGCCTTTCATGTTCTTTTCCTTCTAAAATATCTTCTCTTGTAGGAGGACCAATAATATCTTCATCATTGTCAAATGTATGTGCTATTTCATGAACAATGGTAAATAAATCATCTAAAGTGCCTTCATCATCTTTTAATAATTTTCTAGCATATTTTTTAGGTGTTCTGTATTGTAATGGAATAAATATACTTGCATATCCGTTATTCAATGAAATACATGGAGATTCACTATATACTCGTATTTCATGCTCATCTTCTTCCTTGCTTTTTGGAGTCGTATGTGCATTATATATTCTCATTTTCAATCTTTCATTTTGATTTAATATTGCATCAATTGCCTTCCTATAAAACTCTTCATCTACAGATTTGAAAAAATCTAATGTCACAGCAAGTAATTCCTCTTTTTTTATAGGTATTAATTTGGGTACATTAGTTGGCTTTAATAATCTCTGTTCATATATCAAGGCACCTAATACACGATGTAATGCTTCACAATCTATATGATACTCATTAAAATTTTCTGCAATTTTATCAACTCTTTTATTTAACTTTTGTAAGGTTTCTTTATCTAAAATTATAATATTTTCTAATTTTCTCATAATTCACCTCTTTTCTATTATATCACATTCTTTACATAAATTCTAATATTATCAAAATTTATATTTTATAAGTGTAAATTTATTGTGAAAAAATTAATTTATTATAGCACTTCCTCACTCTTCATAATATAATACATATAGTTTAAGGAGGTTTAATTATGGATTTTTTAGAATTAGCCAAAGAAAGATATTCTTGTAGATATTTTTCAGATAAATCAATCGAACAAGATAAAATAGACAAAATATTAGAAGCAGCACGTTTAGCTCCAACTGGAAAAAACTCACAAAGTCAAAGAATTTTAGTTTTAACTGATAAACAAGAACTTGACAAATTAAGTAATTGTACACCATATGGATGGAATGCACCACTTGTATTTTTAATTTGTTACGACAAAAACGAATCTTGGAAAAGAAGCTCTGATAACTTTGATGGCGGAATGCAAGATATTTGCATTGTTACAACTCATATGATGCTTGAAGTTACAGACTTAGGCTTAGGTTCAACTTGGGTTGGTGCTTTTGATCCAATAAAAGCTAAAGAAACATATAATGTTCCAGAACATTATGAAGTTGCTGCAATTCTTCCTGTTGGATATCCATCTGAAGAAGCTCATCCTAGCCGTTTACACAATGATAGAAAATCAATAGATGAAATTGCTTTTTATAATAAATTTTAATCTACCAAATTTAAAATCATTTTATTTATAAAATTAAAAAGTGTATGAAGTAAATTTCTTCATACACTTTAATTTTTAGAATTCACAATTTTTTGGTGTTCTTGGGAATGGTATAACATCACGGATATTTTGCATACCTGTCATATACATCATTAATCTTTCAAATCCAAGACCAAATCCTGCGTGAGGTACACTTCCGTATTTTCTTAAATCTAAATACCACCAGTAATCTTGTTCATCCATATTTAAATCTTTTATTTTGTTTTGTAAAATTGATAAATCGTCTTCTCTTTGGCTTCCACCAATTATTTCACCAATACCAGGTGCTAAAAGATCGCTTGCTGCACCTGTTTTTCCATCTGGATTAAGTTTCATATAGAAAGCTTTAATTTCAGCTGGATAATCAGTAACAAATACTGGTTTTTTGAAGATTTTTTCACTTAAATATCTTTCATGTTCTGTTTGAAGATCTACTCCCCAAGATACTTTATATTCAAATTCATCATTATGTTTTTCAAGTTCTTTAACAGCATCTGTATAAGTAATTCTTCCGAATTCTGAATTCACGACATTATTAAGTCTTTCAAGTAATGTTTTATCTATAAAATTATTAAAGAATTCCATTTCTTCTGGACAGTTTTCTAATACATAATTAATTACATATTTTAGCATACTTTCTGCTAAATCCATATCATCTTTTAAATCAGCAAAACAAATTTCTGGTTCAATCATCCAAAATTCTGCAGCATGTTTTACAGTATTAGAATTTTCAGCTCTAAATGTAGGTCCAAATGTATAAACATTTCTAAATGCAAAAGCATAAGTTTCAACATTTAATTGCCCACTAACTGTTAAATGTGCTGGTTTTCCAAAGAAATCTTTTGAAAAGTCAACTTGTCCATCTTCAGTTTTTGGAACATCATTTAAATCAAATGTATTTAAATTAAACATTTCTCCTGCACCTTCAGCATCACTACCAGTGATTATTGGTGTGTGTACATATACAAAGTTATTCTCTTGGAAAAACTTATGTATAGCATAAGATGCCGCTGAACGTACTCTAAATACAGCATTAAATGTATTTGTTCTAGGACGTAAATGAGCTATTGTTCTTAAATACTCCATTGTATGTCTTTTCTTTTGAAGTGGATACTCTGGTGCTGACATAGCAATAACTTCTACTTTTTTAGCTTTAACTTCAAATGGTTGTTTTGCATTTTCTGTTTTTACTAAATCTCCTTCAACTGTTATTGAAGAACTTAATGTCAATTTACAAATATCTTCAAAATTTGCTAGAGTATTATCAAAAACTATTTGTAAGTTTTTGAAGAAAGAACCATCGTTTATTTCTATAAATCCAAATGTTTTTGAATCTCTAACAGTTCTAACCCATCCAGAAACTTTTATTTCTGTTCCACAAAATTTTTCTTGATTTCTGTATAATTCTTTAATAATTACATTATTCATAAAGTTTTCCTCCATATTTTTTCAAGCAAATAAAAACTGCCTAACTTTTCTAATAATAGAAATCTTTTAGTATTATATAAAAATAATTCAAGAATTTCAATACTTACAAGAAAATAAACTATTTATAAAACTATTTTTTGTTTTTATATTTACAAAAAAAGCAAGGATGTAATTTCTAATCCTTACTTTTTTATAAATTATTCTAATCCGAAACTAATACCAATCGCATTATTCACTTGGCTCATAACTTCACTATCTGTTATATGTCCAATTTTTTCTTTTAATCTACTCTTATCTATTGTTCTGATTTGTTCTGTTAAAACCACAGAATCAGCTTTTAATCCGTTTTCTTCAGACCCTATTTCTATATGAGTAGGCAATTTATTTTTTCCAGTTTGTGATGTTATTGCAGCAGCTATTACTGTAGGACTATATTTATTTCCAGTATCATTTTGTATTATTAAAACTGGTCTTATTCCTCCCTGTTCAGAACCAACAACTGGACTTAAATCTGCATAAAACATATCTCCTCTTTTTATTACCATAATTTTCTCCTCTATTTTTAGTTACATATAGAATAGAATTGTTGAGATATTTAAATTATTTAATTTTCATATCAGTATATATTATGCTCGTCTTAATACTTTGGTTATTATCTTTTATAATTAACTTCGTTGGTATTTCACTTTCTTTATTTATATATAATTCTTTAAGTTTTATATATGTATCTTCATTATCTTTCATTTCTAATTTTACAATTATTTCTTGTTCATTTTCTTCTATTTCAGCTTTATTATTTTCATAATCTTCTATAAAAGTATTTAAAAATATAGATTCATTTACAAAATTATTATAATTTTCATAAACTTTTTGCATTTTTGTTTTCTCATTTGAAATAATTAGTTTATTTTCCTTTAGTTCTATACACAGTCCATTAACATTTTGTGGATTATTTACTGCTAATTTTGAAGATTTACTACTAACTTCTTGATACATTTTGTATTCATTATTATTTTTATTACTGTTTACTACTACTGTCAAATTTGCTTCATATGATTTGAGTTTCTTTAAAATTTCTTCAACAAATTCTTTTTGATTTCTATTGATATTATTACCAGATAATAAAAAAATATAATAAAAAATCATAAAAAACATAATACAAATTAAAACAAAAATATACATTATTCTTTTTTTCATAAACTTTTAAATAATAATTTGTTAGCTAGATTTAATTATTATTTTCCTTTCATAAAATATAAAAACGAATAGTTAATACTATTCGTTTAATTATATTTTTATATTTAAAATTTATTATATTTTAAAATATTCTTTTAATATATTTTTGAAATCATCTTCTGTTTCAACTGAATTAATTTTATCTCTTATTACAGTTGCATTAGGCATTCCTTTTACATACCAAGCAATATGTTTTCTTATTTCACGAGTTGCAGTATATTCACCTTTTTCTTTTAATAATAAATCAAAATGTTCTAAAATAACATTATATTTTTCTATAGCAGAAATTTCTGGTAATTTTTCTCCAGTTTCTAAATAATAAGCAATTTGCTTAAAAATCCAAGGATTCCCCAGTGATGCCCTACCTATCATAATTCCATCAACACCTGTTTCTTCAAACATTCTAAGAGCATCTTCTTCTGTTTTTATATCTCCATTTCCAATTACTGGTATATTTACTGCTTGTTTTACTTGCTTAATAATATCCCAATCAGCAGTTCCTGAATAAAATTCATCTCTTGTTCTTCCATGAATTATTATGCTATCAGCTCCTGCTTTTTCTATAATTTTTGCTGCTTCAACTGCAACAATATGATTTGCATCCCAACCTTTTCTGATTTTTACAGTAACTGGCTTTGTAGAGTTTTTTACAACTTCTTCTGTTATTTTTTGTACTAAATCTAAGTCTAATAATACCCTACTTCCATCTCCATTTTTAACTACTTTTGGAGCTGGACATCCCATATTAACATCTAAAATATCTGTATAATCACACATAAATTTAGTAGCTTCTCCCATAACTTCTGGTTCACTTCCAAATATTTGCATTGAAATAGGTCTTTTTTCTTCATCATTTTTTATCATTGTAAGTGTTTTTTCGTCTTTATATACAATTGCTTTTGAACTTACCATTTCATTACAAACAAGTCCTGGATTACCATATTTCTTACATATTTTTCTAAATGGTAAATCTGTTACTCCAGCCATAGGCGCTAATATTATATTATTTTCTAATTCTACATTTCCTATTTTTAATTTTTTTAAATACATTTTTTTCTCCATTTTTAAGATATAAAAAACTGCGTCCAAGCTTTTGTCAAGTTGTTCGCAGCGATTTGTATTTTATTCCACAAAAATTGCTTTTTGTCGTCTACTACTAATATTTAAAAGTAATCCTATACAAATAAAATTTGTTATTAATGAGCTTCCACCATAACTAACAAATGGTAATGGAACTCCTGTTATTGGTAGTAATCCTATTGTCATTCCAATATTCTCTGTCATATGGAAAAAGAATATTCCAGCTATTCCTATTGCTATATAAGATCCTATGTTGTCTTTTGCTGTTTTAGCAATATATACTGCTTTTGTTACAAGAACTATATATAAAACTGTAATTGCAACTGTTGCAATAAATCCCATTTCCTCACCAATTACAGAAAAAATAAAGTCTGTTGTTTTTGGATATAAGAAACCTAGTTGTGTTTGATTTCCTTTTAATAAGCCCATTCCAAAAATCTCACCTGCTCCAATCGCAAGTTTTGATTGAAGAATATTGTAACCAGCACCTCTCGGATCTAATTCTGGATTTAAAAATACCTGAATTCTTTTAATTGCATATTCTGGTAAATTATTATATATAACTGGTGCAGCCACTGCAAGAGCTATTAAAGCTAAACAAATATATTTTTTATCTATACCAGAAGCAAATAATATAAACACAATAGCAACTATATATGCCATTGCTGTACCATTATCTGGTTCTATAACAATTAATGCAACTGGAATCGCAGCCATTACAAGAACTATAAATAACTTCCATATTTTGTTTATTTCTTTTCTACCTTTTAATTGCATTTTGTTTATTAAAAATGCTAAAAATAATATTGTTATAATTTTTCCAAGCTCAGATGGTTGAAATGAAAGTGACTCACTTAGTTTAAACCAACTTCTTGCTCCACTAATTGGTTCTGTAAATAAAACTCCTACAAGCAATATAATTAAAAATATATATGCGAGAGTAGAAAACTTTACTATAACATTATAATCTATTACTGAAGCTAACACTAAAAAAGGTATACTAATTAATAACCATTGTATTTGTTTTTTAAATTCAGCAAGTTCTGTATTTTGAGTAGCAGAAAACAATGCGACTAATCCAATAATTGCTAAAATCACACTTACAACCAGAACTATCCATTCTGTATTTTTAAGTAGCTTTTTACCCATTAAATTTTCTCCCTAATTTTTTTTCTTACGTTTATCTTTTGTTTTTGAGTTTGATTTATTTCCTTTAGGTTTTGAGTTTTTCTTTTCTTCTGCCGCTCCAGCAGCTTCTGCTGCATCTGCCTCTTCTGCTGCTTTTAATAAATCATCAAATGTAACATCGTCATCGTCATCATCATAAGCATCGTCTACTTCTTCAAATACTTCTTTTACATCTTCTTCGTCATTTTCTTCTTTTTCTTCTTCTGGAGCTTCTGTTACTTCTGTAACTTCTGATTCATTTGAAGAAAGTTCTAATGAAGTACTTTCTTGAAGTATTATAGTTGAATTATCGTTATCTGTATTCTCTTCTTTTTTTGGTTCTTCTTTAGGTTCTTCAGGTGGTATATAACTTGGTATTCCCATTTCCTTATTAAAATCTACACCTTCAAAATCTTTAATTTTTTCTGCCATCATATCATTTTTTATATTTACTATTGGTATGTTAGCATATAATGAAGGAGCACCATTTGTTCCATCATTATTTGATTGATTTGTAAGTCTTACATCAATTGACTCTTCATCAACTACTATGTATTTTTTTATTACATCTATTATTTCTTGTTTCATAAGCTCTAAAAAGTCTGCAGATACGTTTGCTCTATCCTGCATAAGAACTAGATGCAATCTTTCTTTTGCTGCATCTTTTGACCCTAATTCTTTTTGTTGCTCTGTTTTTACCATTCTTTTGAAAAAATGCCCTAAATTTTCAAACATTATTCTTTCTTCCCTCCAACGAATTTATCTTATCTTCCAAACAACCTTTTTACACTAGCCCAGAACCCTTTTTCTTTTCCTGGAACTGTAACTTCAATATTTTCTCCTAATAATCTTCTAGATATTTCTATATAAGCTCTTCCTGATGGAGCTTTTTTATTAGAAATAACTGGTTCTCCTTTATTAGTTTGAGTAATTATGTTTTCATCATCTGGTACTACACCAATTAAATCTATAGCTAATAAATCTACTATATCATTTACATCCATCATTTCTCCTCTTTTAACCATTGATGGTCTTAATCTATTAACTATTAATTCTGGATTTTTTATTTCTGATGCTTCTAATAATCCAATTATTCTATCTGCATCTCTTATTGCTGATATTTCTGCAGTTGTAACAAACAATGCTCTATCAGCACCTGCTATAGCATTTTTAAATCCTTGTTCTATACCAGCAGGGCAATCTACTAGTATGTAATCGAATTCTTCTCTTAATTTATTTATTAAACCTTTCATTTGCTCTTCGTTAATAGCTGTTTTATCTTTTGTTTGTGCTGCTGGAAGCAAGAAAAGTTCTTTGAATCTTTTATCTTTGATTAAAGCTTGTCTTAATTTGCATTTTTCTTCTATTACGTCACATAAATCGTATACTATTCTATTTTCAAGTCCTAAAACAACATCTAAGTTTCTTAACCCTATATCTGTATCTACTAAAGCTACTTTTTTACCAGCTAATGCTAATGCTGAACCCAAGTTAGCTGTAGTTGTTGTTTTACCAACTCCTCCTTTTCCTGATGTGATAACGATAACTTCTCCCATTAAATTTCCTCCTTATAAACCCTTACCATTTTATCATCATTTTAAACACATATATCTTATATGTTTTTTCGTCAAAAGTCAATGAATTAGGATATATTTTTGTAATATTTTTGTAATAATATTTTCCATAAACCAAATTGCCTTAGATATTGACTTTCCGCAAGAAAAAATATATACTGTGTATGGAAAAATCAGTAGATTATGTTTTAAATTTAATCTATATATTACAACTTAGTGAACGAACATTGTTATAACATAATAATTAAAACTATATAGGAGGTTACAATGAGTAATTTAATCGAAATCAGATGGCATGGTAGAGGCGGTCAAGGTGCAAAAACAGCTTCTTTATTACTTGCCGATGCAGCATTCAATACTGGTAAATATATTCAAGGTTTCCCTGAATATGGTCCAGAAAGAATGGGTGCTCCAATCACAGCTTACAACAGAATAAGTGATGCTCCAATCACAGTTCATTCAAACATTTATGAACCAGATTATGTTGTTGTTGTTGATGATACACTTTTAGATTGTGTAGATGTTACAGCAGGTCTAAAAAAAGAAGGAGCTATTATTATTAATTCTACAAAATCAGGAGAAGAATTAAGAGCTTCTTTAAAAGGATA
>JAZQTI010000084.1:0-10585 GCA_045630665.1 Candidatus Scatovivens sp. | reverse complement strand
TAAATATTAGGATTATTGCTAACAATTTTTCTAGAATTTTGTTTTTAAGCATAATCTTAATTCCTCCCATAATAACAAATTTTTTGACATAGTATCTTAATTTACTATATTATTATAAGTATAATTTTACTCTTTTTTTTTAAGTAGTCAATAGTAAAACCCTTCAAGTTTAAGGCTTTCCCAACTTTTCCGTATCAAAACCTTTACGGAACTTCCTTTTAAGGAATATCACCTATTCTAAATATAAAATTTGTGTTACATACCTAATCTTTTATAAGTTCTTTAAGTTCAATATGTCAAAATGCCCTACATTATCTATTATACACTGTTATGTTAACTTTTTCAAGCAATTTTGCCCGTTTTTTGCCTTTTTTTCAAGTTTTTCGGCACTTTTTCATCAATAAATATCAACATTACATGACTTTTTTTGTCGAATTGTATAAATTACTTCAAAAATCATCTTTAATTTTCATTAATATGAATCACAATTTCAAATATTCTCTACATTCTTATTTCCCCTACTATATCTTTATTTTGTAATAATTTTGCAACTTTTCTAAATAATTGCATATATTATAGTAACCAAAATATTTAGGAGGTTTCTATGAACAATATGGATATAAATAGTTTATTGAATATGATTTCCAAAATGGATAAAGAAGAACTTGAAAAAAATATTTCCAAAGCTCAAGCAATTCTTGAAAATTCAAATTTAAATAATAATATAAAAAAAGGCGACAAATAATATGAATGATGACTTTTCTGAAATTTTCAGTAAATTTTCTGATATCTTGAAAGAAAAAGATATTGATTTAAATAACATTATTGAGCATACAAAACCAGAAGAAAGTACAACTATTTCTGACTTTTCATTAGATATAAATACAATTTTAAAATTAAAAGATATCTTAGGTAAAATAAAGCAAAAGCAAGACTGCCCTAGGAATAATCTGCTTTATTCACTAAAGCCTTATTTAGAATTAGAAAAAAGAGAAAAATTAGATCAATATATAAAAATTGCTACTTTGTTAAGTGCAATGGAAAGTCTTGATTTAGGAATAAACTTTTTAAGTGAAAATAAAAAAGGTTATGATTTTATTCTAATCATAACCTTACTTCTATTAATTATTTAACTTACATAATTACTATTTCATTTTTTTCTATTTTGCAAATTGGACATTTATCTACTTTTTCGCCAACCTCTCTTACTAGATTGGCAATTCTTATTTGTGTAACATCAATATTATTAGCTGATATTATAGCCATTGTATTTCCATTAGCACCAGCATGAGCTACACCTCTTAAAGCCCCTAATATCATAATATTTCCACCAGCTATAATTTCTGCCCCGAAATTTACATCTCCACAAACAACTATACTTCCTGGATATTCTTCTCTATTTCCTGATCTCAAAGAATTTTGAATAAACTTTGTTTCAGAAATATCTGTATCAACTTCGAAAGTTCTTTTTATAGCATGCAATCCCAATAAATCAGAAATGTCATCGAATTTTATTTCTACAGGTATTTCTGCATTTATTGCTGCTTTTACTTTCTTTATCTCAGATTCTGTAAACAACCTTCCTGTAACTCTCATAGGAATTGTTGAAGTTTGATAAAAATCTCTTAATCTTGGTAATTTTGATTGCAACTCTTCTAAAATTTCATTTATTTCAGCAATTACATTAACATTTAAAATTATTTCATTTGTAGTTTGGCTGATTTTAATATTATTTAACATCCTTTTTTACCTCTTTCTTTATCTAAAAGATTCTGTTTCTATTGAAGCCGACATATCTTCAACGATTTCTTGTATGTTCATTCCAAAATATTCGGTCATTATATCTCTAACAACTTCAGCCGTATAATAACCATGTCCACCTTTTTCAACCATAACAACTATCGCAATTTCTGGATTGCTATATGGTGCAAATCCGGCAAACCAAGCAATAACATCTTTTGATGCTTTATTACTTGTAAGCTCTGCAGAACCAGTTTTTCCTCCAAGTTCTATTGCAAAATCTTTAAATACTGAATATGCAGTTCCACCCTCTTCTTCAGCAACTGATCTCATACCTTCATGAACCGCATTTATAGTTTCTTGTCTAATTCCTTTATCTTGTGTGGTTTCAATTGTTCTATTAAGTTTTTTCGCCACATAAGAATTTAATTCTTCTTGTGAAACTTGAGAGCCATTTGAATTAATTACATTCTTAACTAATGATAAATCTATTGGATGCCCTCCATTAGCTATCATCGAAATATATTTTGCCATTTGAACTGGCGTTGCAGTATCAAAACCTTGACCGATTGAAGCTGAAGCTGTATCGGCTTTTGACCAGTTACCTTGAACTAAACTTCTTTCAGGAACAATTCCTATTGATTCGCTAATTTGTATTCCAGTTTTTTTACCAAATCCAAAATATCTAGCAAATTCTCCTAAAACCTCTACCCCAATTCTATTTGAAACATCGTAAAAATAATAGTTACATGATTTCATTATAGCTTCTGAAACATTTAACCTTCCATGTCCAACACCATATGAATTATAATACCAACAAGCTGGATGTTTTGTATAGTTTGGATCATCTGTTACATAGAACTTTCCATTATCATTAATTTTTTCAGCTACTGTTACTTTGTCAGTTTCAAGTCCAGCTATCGCTGTAATCATTTTATATATTGATCCTGGCGGATATGCTCCAGTTGCTTTATTATAAAACGCTTTTTGTCCCAAATATTCTTGATATTGTGCATTTGAAATACCATTATAAAATGCTCCTACATCATAATCAGGATAACTTGCCATTGCTAAAATTTCACCTGTAGTTACATTTGTAACAACAACAGCTCCTCCTGGTGCTTCATATGGTTCTCCAAATCCACCTTCTCTTATTTTAAATATATTTCTTTCCAACGAGTCTTCTGCCACTCTTTGTAAATTTGCATCTATTGTAAGAACAACATTAGCTCCCCCAATTGCTTCTTGTGATGTATATTCACCTGTTACAGTTCCATCAACAGACATATCTATTTGCTTTATTCCGTCTTCTCCTCTTAAATAGTTTTCGAAAACTTTTTCTATACCTGTTTGACCAACTTTATCGTCAACATCATATTCATGTGTATCGCCTTCTTTTTGAAATTCTTCTATGTTGTCTGCACTTATTCTACTTGCATATCCAATTATATGTGATGCAAGAGTTCCTTGATGATACACCCTAACTGGCTCTACTACAATATTTACACCAGTTAAATTTTGTGAATTTTCTTGTAATTGTACAGCTGCATTTCTTGATATCTCATTTGAAATTGAAATTGATCTTGTTGTAGAATATCCTATTGTTGTAATTGCATATCTTATAGCTAATATTTGTCTTATCTCTTTTATATTTTCACTATTTATATTATATTTATCTCTAAAAAGATAAAATGCTTCTTCTGCTGATGCAGTTTCTGGAATATCATATTCCTTTTTCCATTCTTTCAACTCTTCTTCTGTATCAAAATGATATTCAAAGGGTTCTATACTTATTGGAAAAGTATCTACATATGTATTTCCATTATTTTCTAAGATATTTGTCATAAGTAATATTGAATCATTTAATTGAGTATCATCTGTTTTTGATTTGTACATTTCTAATGAAAATTGCATTTCTGTACTTACTAAAACATTTCCACTTCTATCTAAAATACTTCCTCTTGCAGCTTCTATTGTGGCTTCTCTAGTTAATTTAGTATTTGATGTTTCTCTATACTCTGCACCATTTACAATCTGCATATCAAACAATCTTATTAAAATAATTATTCCTATCAAATAAACTACTGCAGTAATAACATTATATCTAAAATTAGATTTCTCTAATTCACTTTTTGGTTTCAGCCAAATCACCTCTTTACTAATTATTTTAAACTATTTTAAAAATATCTAGTAAGTATATTGTTCTTCTTGAAATTTCTATCTATTGTATATCCAATCTTTTGAATCATTGGATATACAATTATTGTTAATAAAACATTATACACAATTTCTATTAACACTATTTTCATAAAATGAAAGAATTCTCTGTCAAATTCTAAGATTATTGAATTCAAAAAATAAGTTCCTAATTCATAAATAAAAGTAGCTCCTGCTATCATAAATATTATTGTTAATTTATTTTCTTTTGAAAAATTCTTATCAAAATAAGATCCTAAATATCCAATAACACAAAGCATTACAGCAGAAGTTCCTATTGTTTTTCCATATAAAAAGTCTATAATTAATCCGAATATAACACCTAATGAAATTCCTAATGTTTGATTTGCAAATAAACCTATAAATAGAACATATATTACAAATAAATTAGGTTTTATTCCTGCAATTGTAAATGTTCCAAAAACATTAACTTGCAAAAAATATATAAAGAAAAATACTATCATTAGCGCTATTACAGTTATAATTTTTCTCATTAGAAATTCCTTTCTTTACTCATTTATAATCAAAACTGTATCAACTTTTGAAAAATCAACAGCTGGCTCTACAATTGCATATCTGTCTGTTATATTGCTTGTTGTTACTATTTCTTTAACTGTTCCAATTATTATTCCTTTTGGATATATTCCTCCAACACCAGATGTATATACACTGTCTCCTTGTATTAATTCTGCTCCTGTTGGTATATAAGAAGCCCTTAATACTTGATCATTTTCCAAAGTTCCTTTACAAATGATACTTTCATTTGTTGTGCTAATTGTACAACTTACTGTGCTTGCAGAATCTATTATAACTTGAACTTTGCATGTATTTTCTGTAACAGAAATAACGTGTCCAACTAAACCTTTATCAGCAATTACAGTCATATTTTCTCTAATACCATCTTTGGTTCCAACATTTAAAATTAATGTACTACTAAAATTACTAACATCTTTGTTTATAACATATGCTGGAATCGTTTGATATGATGCATATTTATCTGTTAAATTCATATATTGTTGTAATGTTGTATTTTCCGCCTTAAGCATTTCAAATTCTCTTAAAATTGTTTCTAATTCACTATTCTTTTGTTTTAACTCTTCATTTTCTTGCATTATTGTTTCCATATTTGAAAAATATGCAGAATTTCCTTGTATTTTATTTCGTAAATCTATAAAAACTCTTTGAATCGGATTTACAATTGAACTTACTGCCGATTCAATATAAGAAAGTTTATTTACCTCAACATTTGAAAGAAATATTAATAATATTAAAACAATAACAGTTACTATTCCTCCAAGTATCTCTGTTTGTTTATTTCTATTCATCTAAATCTTCCTTCCTTATTTTAATTTATTCATTTAATATTGCTTTTATATTAATAACTATGTTGTTTTCATTTCCCACAGCGATATCTAAAACCTTTTTCAAAACATTTTGATTATTTAACATTAGTACTTTTAAAACCTCAGTTTCCTCATTTTGTAATTCTTCCATAAGCATACTTGCTACATCATATTGAGATTTAATTTTTATTATACTAGTTTCTAAAGGTTTAGAAATCCTTTTTGCAATTTCTCCAACCGCTTTTAGTTCAATTTTTTATGCCCTATATTTTTCTATACCATATAATCGCAAGTACCATTCCTATAATACTAGCTATATTAATTCTTATCATACAACTGAATGATATTTTTAATACACTTAAATCTAAAGTAACTGGTGTTGAAAGTCCGAAACTTTCTCCATATGATAACCACCAAAGCCAACTTACTCTATTAGCAAGTTCTCCTAGTAGTCCACCAAGTACTAATCCTGATAATAAAAATATTAATAATATCCAAAAATTTTTTTCTTTTGTTGCCATTTCTTACCTCCATTTTTCTTACGGAAATTTGTACTTTTCATTGCTATATTATATATTGATATATACATTTTTTCAAGTAATTTATCCACTTTTTTTTAATATAATTAAGTATAATTTCATACATTTATTAACATTTACTTTTACTTATAAAATTGTATAATTAACTTATGGAGGATTACTATGAAAATCGAAAAAATAACAGATAATCAATTAAAAATAACCTTTGATTCAATCGAACTTGAAGAAAACAATATTTCTGTGCATTCTTTTCTTTCTCATTCTTTAGAAACACAAAAAATGTATTTAGCTATTTTAGAGATTGCCTATGAGGATTTTGGATTTGACACAAAAAATTCTATGCTTTCTTACGAGACCATATCATTTGGGCATTATTTGTTTGTAACTTTTATTACCAAAACTTTAAACAAAGATTTTTCTAGTAATTCCTTGAATGTCTTTAAAACATATTTTAAAACAAATTTATCATTTCCTAGGGAATTTAATTATATAGACCAAACTCAATACTTATTTTTTTCTTCTATAAACAATTTTTTAGATTTTTATAATTTACTACATAAAACTTTTACAAAAATTCATTTTGATTATATTTTATATAATTATAATTCTAATTTATTTTTAGAAATACTACATGATAAATCAATCCCTTACTCAAAACAAGAAATAGATTTCATTTCTTCAGAAATAAAATCTATTTTAAGCACTTCTAATTTAACTTTTCAAAGAATAAAAGAATTTGGCAAAACTTTAGTTAAATATCATAATATATAAAAAAAGCACTAATATTTAGTGCTTTTCTTTTATCTTCTTCCATATACATAATTTTGTGGGTTTTTTGCTACACCATTAACTCTCACTTCTAAATGCAAGTGAGGTCCTGTTGAATTACCTGTTGATCCGACTGCAGCTATTACTTGCCCTTGAGTTACTGTTTGCCCAACACTAACATATAATCTACTACAGTGCGCATAATATGTTTGAATTGAATTTGTGTGAGCTACTATTACTAAATTACCATAAGAACCTTTGTATCCTGAATATACAACTGTTCCTGTTGCTGCTGCTTTTATTGGAGTTCCAGTTGAATTTGCTATATCAAGTCCAGTATGAGTTCCACCAGATCTTCTACCAAATCTAGATGTAATAGTTCCATTTACTGGTTCTACTAATGCAATTCCTAATGCAGAATTATCATATGATACTTTCTTTGAAGTAACAACTTTTGTTTTCTTAACAGTTGGCATTTCAATATATAGAGATGCTACAGCTGTTTCTGAATCTGTGAAGCCTTTTAACTCTGTTTCATATTTTAGAACATATGTTACATTGTCTTTGTTTTGGCTATTTTTACTCTTTAGTTTTTCTATTATTTTATCTGCTTCTTCATATGTTGATACATAATATTTTTCTTCACCATCTTCTAAGATAGCATAATATTTATAGTAAGGAACACCTGAACTGACTACTGCCGTAAAGATTTCTTCATCATTTGCTGTTAATCCTTTTTTTAATAAACATAAGTCATATTCTGGTTTATTATCTATTTCAACAAATGCAACTGTTTTAGAGTCACCATGATCTATGTAATTGGTTATCTTTTTTTGTAATTTACCCTTATCTTCCGTATATCCTATAAATTCTCCATTTAATGAGACTTTATACATCGGTTTATATACGACAAAAACTACGAATCCTATGATTGCAAATCCTACAAGAAGCATTAGTACTAGTTTCACCCATGTTCTTAAGTAAATTACAATGTTTTTAAAAATACTAGTTATTGCCATCACCCCTTTGCAAACTAATATCACATTATTATTACATTAAGCTTATAATATTTACGCGTTATTGTCAATAGCATTTTTTTCCTATTTTTCTTTTAAAAATAAAAAAAGTTGAAATCAAGAGAAAATCTCATTTCAACTTTTTTTACATTATTAATTTGAAACTTCTTTTTTTACAGTGGAAATTTCTTCTAAAGTCGCATTTTGTGCAGGTTGATAATATCCTTTTGCTTCAGCTAGTTTAAAAAGTTCGTATTGAAAACTTTCTGAAGAATTTCTCAAGTTTTGAAAAGTTTGTCTGAGTTCTATATTAGCTGTTTCTATTATCGCTCCTTGATAATCTTTTAAACAAGATTTTGTAGATGCAAGCACATCATTTACAATCGCTTTTTCTTCCATATTTCCTCCTAATTTAAAAATGATAATAATTTTTGTTTTGAATTTAAGGCATCTTGTGCAGCTTTATTTAAAACTTGTCTTATTTGTGGGTCTACTGCCGAATCAGCATAATGTGTTAATTTTGAATATGAATTTTCACTTGCGCCAATAAACATTCTTAAATTCTGTAACTCCATTTGATTTAATGTTCCCATCGTCTCATCCTTTCTTATTTTTTTATTATTATCTCTAAATTTTTATAAATTATTCATAAAAAAATAAAAGCAGTATCAATACTGCTCTTATCTTTTATTCATTAAAACAAAAAATATACTAATCCTGAAATTATTGTAACTATATAAGTTATATTCGCAAATACATCTTTTCCAGGTAAATGAAGAGTATAGTCTCCTCCAATTGACGATGTTGTTGCAATTAATAAAACAATTATCATTAAAATAAGATACAATGCTATAAATTTATAATCTTTTTTCAATTCTTCAAAAATTTTAGAAAATATCATAACGATTCTCCTATTTAATTTATTAATAGGCATTATCTAATTTTATTTAAATTTATACAAGCCATAAACTTTTATATCAAAATCTTTATTCTAATCTTTAATTCAAATTATTGACAAAAGATTTTCATTGTTTTATAATAGGTTCTGTTAAGTTAATAATGCGCCATTAGCTCAGTTGGTAGAGCAGTTGACTCTTAATCAAATGGTCGGAGGTTCAAGTCCTCTATGGCGCACCAGTAGTATCAAGTATTTTATAACTTGGTATTTTTTTATTTTATAAGAAAAGTGGCGAAAAAGTGGCGAAAGTAAATTTAAGGTTATTTTATATGTTGTCTTTTTGACAATATATAAAGAACTAAAAAATAAGAAGAGGAATAAAAACCTCTTCTTTTTGTTTTAATTAGCTTTTACTTTTAATATATCATTCATCACATTAGCTACTTCCTTAAATTCATCTTCAAAGAAATGTGAATATGTGTTATGTGTTACTGTTACATTAGAGTGACCAGCTCTTTTACTAATAATCTGCACTTGTATTCCTCTACTTATTTGTAATGATATTGATGTATGTCTTAATCCGTGAAAAGTAATCCTCTTTAAATTGTATCTTTTTATTATCTTTTCTAATATCTTTGTTGGTGTATCTGGGTGCATATCATTTCCCATTTCTGTCGTAAATACTCTTTTACTATTTCCCCATTTATTCCCTAACTTAATTCTCTTTTCTAATTGTTCTTTTTTATATTTCTTCAGTATCTCGACTGTTGAATCTGAAACATAAATCTTTCTTATACTTGTTTGATTCTTCGGTGTCTTTTCAAATATTCCTTTTTCTTTTACATATTGTGTACTTTTATTTATAAACAATGTCTTTTCTTCAAGGTTTATATCTTCCCAGGTTAGACCTGTTATTTCGCCTCTTCTAGCCCCACTATCTAAAGTCAACATTATAATAGCTTGATATTTTAGTGATTCGTTATTTAAAACTTCAATTAATTTTTCAACCTCTTCAGGTGAATAACATTCTATTCTTTTTTTAATAAACTTCGGTTTCTCAATTCTTTTATTTGGATTATTCATCAAATAATTCCATACAACACCTTTATTTAAAACAGAATTAATCAATGTGTAATAATGTTGTATAGTATTCTCTGAATAATTTGTATCTTTTCTCAAAGAATTATAAAAACTTTCTAACACTTCGGAATTTAAGTTTTGAACTGGTATGTGACCAATATAATCAATTACAACTTTACTCAAAATCGAGTTTGATTTATATGTTATCGGTGACCATACATTTTTTTGACTTTCCAACCATTTTTGTATTAAATCCTTAAATGTCATTTTGTTTTTACTTATATAACTATTGTTCTTCTTACTTAATTTAATTTCGTTTTCTCTTAAAATCGCTTCTTTTTTTCCACCATAAAACACTTCTGTATGTCTTATCTTCTTATTTCCATTGTAGCCAATTACAACTTCAATTTTGTATTTCTTATTCCTTTCTATTTCTCTTACACTCATTATATATTCTTACCTCTTCTCTATATTCTTACTTATTCAAAAATTGTTGTTGTTCCATACTGTATTTTTTCACCTTTATTTTCTTTTATTTTGATATATTCTTCTAATTCCTTACAACTAATCGTACTTTCATTATTAAAATATGTTTTTAAATCTTCTTTTGATATCATACAGCTTACAAAACTTTTACTCATTCTTTTAATTCCTTTCTATTTTGTTTTTTGTGATTTAAAATCAAATACATCTAGACAACCTAATGTATAACATTTTGTAAATAGTTCTTGATTATCTTTTATTGTTTGAATTTCTTCTTCTGAAAAACAATTTGAATCCTCTAATCTTTAAAAAAATACTTTTTTAATGTCTTCAGTTAATGTCATAGTATCACCTCCTTTTATTTCATATATTTATTAAACAGTTCATACATCTCATCTTCAAAATTTTCTATTTTCAATTTATTATCTTTTTTATATTTTCCTTTTAATTCTTTGGATAATTCTAACCATGTTTCATAATCATTATTTTTTTCTTTTATAT
>JAZQTI010000083.1:0-9118 GCA_045630665.1 Candidatus Scatovivens sp. | reverse complement strand
TTTTTCTTCATTTCCACATTCAAGCTCTCTTACAGCATTTACATATTGATTATAATATGCAATTCTGAATTCACTTTCTCTAAACTTTCTTTCATTTAAGATATGTCTAATAATTTCAATTTCATCTAAGTTATTTTTCTCACACAAATATCTAATATAAACTGCAAGTTCAATTGGAGATTTATCAAAAATATAAGATAAATTTTCATTAAATCTAATTTCCGATAAATTAAATTCTCCCCAGCATCCATTTCCATATTTATAAAAATCATTTAAATTATTGAAAAATGAATTATCTCTTACATTGAAATCTATATGTCTATAATATAATTTCCCATTTTCTTCTTTTTCAATTTTTATAGCATCTGATGCTAAAATCATTTCTGCACCAACTAAATCCATATTATTAGATACTAATTCTGTAATAGCTTTTACAACATATTCTAAAAAATATTGATCTTTTGAATATTCTCTATATCCTTTGTCTACTAATAGATCAAATACTCTTTGTGCATTAAATCTGTTATCTGCTATACATTTTTTTATGTATGAAACAAGTTTAAATGGACATACATTGCTGTCTATATTGCAATAAGAACATTTCATATTTAAATCATTATCTAAATTATTTAAATTTAATTTCCATGTATTTTTATATTCTCTTAATGCATATCCTACATAAAATAGAAAGATCTTTTCTAGAAGGTTTTGCGAATCATCAAAATTTTTAGCACATAATTTTAAATAAGACAATTCTAACACATTAGTGGGCTTTTCTACTGTCTTATCCCCTTCTTTTACTTTCTCCATTGGCATTGTATATGATAACAAATCTGTTTCATGCACAAATCTTGCCATCTTAATTTCATTTTCACTGAATTTCCCTTTAATAAAATTTACAAAGCTTTCTGTTTCATCCATCTTTTTTCATTCCTTTATCTTTTGATTAATAATTATTACATATTGTTTCTGTAATTGCCTCTATGTAATTTTCTTTTTCATCTGTTATTATATTTAAATCATTTTTTATATATCCAAGTTCTATCTGATAACATTCAAGACCTTGATTTGAATCATAATATCGATTAGCTGAATATGTAGTATTTCTTCCATCTACATATGCTCCTGTTGCAATTCCACCAGTTTCTCTTATTGTATATAAATAGGGTGTACTTGTTGTTATTGGATATGGTTCATATCCTTTTTGACTTGCTGTTGAGGCAAAACTTTTTATTTCTAGTTTAGTAAAATTTCTCATATAAACTCCATCAAAAAGTTTAAATGAATTACTATTTGAAAATTCAATACTTGATTTTTCGTTTATCTTGTTTGCTAATTCTTTTGCAAATTCTAAATTAGAATTACAAGGACAATAAATTTCAAATCCTTTTAAATCATTTTTGCCTTGATTTATATGCAATGAAATCATAAGTTTAGCTTTTGAAGCACAAGCTTTTGTTATTCTTCCATCACTATTATACATATTTGTATAATTATATGAATTTGTATTATCATCATCTCTTGTTAAACAAACTTTATATCCTGCATTTTCTAAACTAGTTTTTAGTAATTTAGCGTATTCTAAAGTTACATCAGCTTCTGTAATACTACCTGCATTTTCACCTTTATCTGTTCCCCCATGTCCTGCATCAATTACAATGTCATAAACATATTCTGGAAGACTTTCTTCTTTTAACGAAATTTTTAATAATTTATAAGTTTGTTTATTAAATTCTTTTTCTTCAAATCCAATTTGAGCATTTTTATTTTTCCCGTCTTTTGTTACTGTATAATATTCAATATCTTTTAAATCTGAAGTATTTGAAAATGAATAATATTTAGGTTCTATACTGTTATTTAACTTTAATCTTAGTAAAATAAAATATTCTTCCCCTTCTAATTCATCTATTATTAAACCTGAATTTATTTCTTCAGATGAAATAAATTTTAAATTATTTTTTTCTAATTCATAATTTAATTTGTATTCTTTTTCATATTCAATTCCATCTGTTATAAGTAATTTTACACTTTCAAAATTATCTTCATTAACTCCAGAAATTTCTCCTTTTAAGTTTAAAGCTCTTCCATAAGTGTAAAAACTTGTTATATTAGCTGTTTTAGTTTGAATCATATTAAATATTTTGGATTCAATTTCTTTTTGAGATGCATTTGGAACTTGTTTTTTTATCGTTATTCCAATTCCATAAATTATTCCAATTGCTATCATCGCTAAAACAACTATTTTTAAAAGTTTTTTTATCATAGGCAACTCCTATTTATATAAAATTCAACTTTTTAGTTTATACTATCTCACCTATTAAATCGTAATTTTTAACAGCTATTATTTTACATTTAATAAAATCACCAGATTTTACTTTTCCATTATTTTTTATGAATATTGTTCCATCTTCATTTGGAATATCCATATAACTTCTTGCACAAATAAATTTGTTATCATCAGAAAATCCATCAACTACAGCTTCGTATTCGTTACCAATTTTTTCTTCTAATTTGATTCTAGAAATTTTTTGTTCTAGAGACATAATTTTGTTTAATCTAGCTTGTTTTGTTCTGTGATGAACTTGATCTTTAATTTTGGCTGCTGGAGTTCCTTCTTCTTTTGAATATTTGAATACTCCTAATTTTTCGAATTTTGCCTCATTTACAAATTCATATAATTCAAAGAAATCTTCTTCTGTTTCTCCCGGAAATCCTACTATTAAAGTTGTTCTTAAAATTACATCTGGTATTTGAGTTCTTATTTTTTCAATTGTTTTTCTTATAGATTGACTATCACTTTTTCTATTCATTCTTCTTAATACTTTGTCAGAAAAATGTTGAAGTGGTATATCAAAATAATTACAGATTTTTTCGTTATTTTTAACTACTTCTATCAATTCATCTGTAATGCTTTCTGGATATGCATATAAAAATCTAATCCATTTAAAACCTTCTATTTTGCATAATTTTTCTAATAACTCTGCCAAGCATGATTTTCCATAAATATCTATACCATATTTAGTTGTATCTTGAGCTATAACAATTAGTTCTTTTATTCCTTTATTTGCTAATTGTTTTGCTTCTTCTAGAACATCTTCCATTTTTCTACTAACATATGGCCCTCTTATATATGGTATTGCACAATATGTACAATTATTGCTACACCCTTCTGCAATTTTTAAATATGCTGTAGTATTTCCTGTTGATATAACTCTATCTAAATAATCTAATGTATTTTGAGATTTTGGGTTCTTATTTATAAGATTTTCTATTTTATCCCAAAACTCATCATATTCATCAATACTTATAAACAAATCAACTTCTGGAAGCGCTTTTTCCAAATCTGCTTTATATCTTTGAACTAAACATCCCATTGCAATTAAATATTTACATTTTTGATTTTTATATTCTGCCATTTCAAGCATACAATTTATTGCTTCTTCTTTTGCAGATTCAATAAAACCACATGTATTTATTACTATAATTTCAGCATCTTTTGGGTTATTTACTATTTCAAAATTTTCTTTTTTAAAAATTCCTATACACATTTCTGTATCTACTAAATTTTTACTACATCCGAAGTGATACAAATCCTACTTTCATTATTTACTCCTCATTATTTAAAATCTATATTAACTTTTCTGCTTTTGTAAATATAAATATTTTGCTTTTGTAAATAATTCTAAAATAAAAAAGAAATAACAATTGCAATTAATAAACCAGGAATTCCTAATAATCCTGTAAGTACTACCATTAATCCTGTTACAGTTATTCCAATTCCTAAAAAACTTAAGAACATTAAAACTAAACCACCTGCAATTGAATTTAATACAAATTTTATTATTAATTTAAATGGCAATGATATTAATTTTAAAACTAATATTAATACTGCAATTGAAATTATAAACGAAATTATACTCATATCTATAGTTGTTTAAATTAAATTTAAACTCTCCTTACTTTATATTTTTCACCTATTATATTATATATTAAGTGAGCTTTTTTTACAACACAAAATCTATTAAAATAAATAGAAAAATGGCAAGATTTTTACATCTTGCCACCAACCGCAAAACATTTTTTTGCCTTTTTTTCAGTGTAAACATCCTTGCTGGAATTTATGTTTCTTTATGTCTTACTTCAAAAATCGTAACAGCAGCAGTTCCAAGCAAAATCACACCCGTAGCAATAAGAAATGCGATATTCTTTGCATCTGCCACCATTCCCAAAACATTGAACAAATCATTCAAACAAGGGAGCCAAATCGTGAACGAAACAGCTTCAATCACAATAGCTCCAATAATACCAATCTTCCAGTCATGTTCTTTTTTTACAGCCATTGCTGCAAACATTCCTGCTGTTGCAGAAAATACACATGCCAAAATCATGGGAAGTATAGCTTTTACAACCTCCAACACACTACCTCCTTGTAGCTTTAAATATTTGGACGTTCTACACTGAATATAACTAGTTTTTTACCAGCTTTACAATTATAGCACCGTATTTATTTTATGTCAATTAAAGTATTTTGTTTTCAAACAATATATCATATAAAACAAAAAAATTTTTTCTATTGAAAAACAAATATATTTTACTTCTATAAATTATTTCAAAAAATAAAAAAAGCATTTCTAAAACGAAATGCTTCTTTATTTATTCTTCTTTTTTACTATTAATATGTTTTCTTGTAAGTTCCATTAAATTTAATTTTGTAAATTCTTCAACTTGCACTTTGGATCTATCTTTTTTACTATTTTTTAAAATTTCGTCTTGCACAGCTTTTTTACTTGATTCTAATTTCATATCGATAAAATCTATAATAATAATCCCACTAATATCTCTTAATCTTATTTGTTTTGAAATCTCTTTTGCCGCTTCTAAATTTACTGCAAGAACGGTTTCTTCAACATCTTTTTTCCCAATAAATTTTCCTGAGTTAACATCTATTGCAATTAAAGCTTCTGTTTTATCTATTGTTATAAAACCACCACTTTTTAAGAAAACTTTATTAGATTTCATTTTTTCTAATTGTTTTTCAATTGAATATTTTGATAATATATTTGGATCTATTTCTACTTTTGTTTTTGATTCTATTTCCTCTAAAATAGCATTTACTTCTTCTAATTCACCTTCATCTCTTAATACTATTTTATCTAATTTATTATCAACTAAATCAATTATTGTTTTCTTTAAAATTCCACCTTTGTCATATATTTTTTGTGGTAATTTTTCTACTGGAATTTCTTGTATTTTTTTCCATTTTTCTAATGTTTTTTCAATATCTGCTTTTATTAATTTTTCATCAGCATTTGCTGCAACAGTTCTAACTATCGCTCCAGTATTCTCTGGCAAATATTTTTTTACTAATTCTTTTAATCTTTTCCTCTCATTTTCATCTTCAATTTTATGAGAAATTGTAATAAAAGTTGCATTAGGCATGAATACTATAAATCTACTACTTAAGCTGATATGTGTAGATAATCTTGGTCCTTTTTTATCAACAGCTTCTCTTTTTACCTCTACAATTATTGGATCTCCTGGTTTAATCAATTTGTTTATAGGAGGTTCCTCTTCTCTTTTTTCTTTTGTTATATCAATTTTAGGTAAAATATCTTTAGCATGAATAAAAGCTGTTCTTTTTTCACCAATATTTACAAAAGCAGATTGAAGCCCTGTTATAACATTTTGAACTTTTCCTACATAAATGTTTCCTTCTATTGATTTATCATTTTCATTTTCCTCATATTTTTCAACAAGTTCTTCATTTTCTATTAATGCTAATACTCTTTTATCTTCTTCATTAAAAATTATTAATTCTTTCATTTATACATCTTTCTTTTTATTAAATTTATTCATTGCAGAATTTATATCTTTTTTCATCATTTCTATAATTGCTTCTTTTGCTGTTTCAACACCTTCATTTAAAGATTCTAAATCTTCTTCTGATATATGTCCTATTACATGAGATATCATATCCATATGCCCTGTTGGCTTTCCAATTCCAACTCTTACTCTAGCAAAATTCTCTGTTTTAATATGTTCGACAATAGACCTCATTCCATTGTGTGTTCCAGCTGAACCATTTCTTCTTATTCTTATATTTCCTGGTTCAATATCAACATCATCATAAATAACAATTAATTCTTCTTCTGCAATTTTATAAAAGTTCATTGCTTCAATTACAGATTCCCCGCTTAAATTCATAAATGTTTGTGGTTTTAACAAAATTACTTTTTGTCCTTCTATTATACCATTTCCAACTAATCCTTTAAATTTACTTTTGTTAACTTCTATATTATATTTTTCTGAAAGTTTATTTATAACATTAAACCCCATATTATGTCTTGTTTTTGAATAATCACTTTCAGGATTCCCAAGACCTACTATTAAGTACATTTTTTTCTCCTTCAATTTAACAAAAGCACTCTTGAAACAAAGAGTGCTTTCGTAATATTTTATAAACTTATTTTTTCTTTTCCTCTTTAATTTGCTTTTTTAACTTATTCCAAATTCTATTTGTTTCTAAGAAATCTTGATAATGTTCTTCAACATTTTCATCATACTCTTCAAATATATCAGGTAATTTTGTAAAATCACTATTTTCAAATAATCCATCTATTTTTTCAGCACTATTTCTTAGTTTTTCTTTTGCAATTTTGATTTTTTCATCATAATTTTCTCTATCTTGAATATACATTAATAATGGTTTATATTTTATCCAACCTGTAGATGCTTTAAAAAATCTTGGTCCGATACTTTCTTCGTCATTATCAATTCTTTTTAACTTTGTTGGTAATAAATTATTCATTATACCTGTATATTTTAAGAAACCATCGTGAAAATGATACATAGGTATTCTCATAACTTTTGCATCATCTAAAAGAACTGAAAAGAATGTATCTTCCCCTCTTGCTCCTGGTGGATTATAAAATGCTGGTATTTTATCAATGTCATTCATATTTAAACAAATAGTAGAACCTGCAATCCATTTAGCTCCACCTTCATTTGTTATTTCAAATGCACCTTCTCCATCTGCTATTTTTGGATCTGCAAATGTAACACCATCATGTTTTTCAAATATTTCTTTTATAGTTTCCCAAGTAACAGCTTCGTTACTTATTGCTTCAATAAAGTCTTTAACATCATCTTCAGATACTTCTTCTGTTTGTTTTATATAAGGTATTGGTGAAATATATCCGCAATGCCACCCTCTAGTTATTGTAGCATTTTCTTTTTGAATATAGTTTATATGATCTATTACATTTTTTTGTTTTTTCCAATATACGTTTCCTTTTTCATTTTTCATACAAGCATATGGATATTCATCATCATCCCAGAATAATAAATAGTCAATTTTATCTTTTAAAGCCCAGTACATAACTGTATTTCTACCTTTAGCATGTCCATGGCCTAAAAACATTTCTGCTTCATCTTCTGAAAGATATTTTTCTCTAACAAGAACATTTTTTTCTTCTTCAATATGTTCTGGTGTTATATATGTGATTGTAATATTTTTTCTATAAATTTCAGGAATTATTCCATAAAAATCAGTTCTTTTAGCATGTTGATAACTTAAGTCGTATAAAATATAAAAAGTAAGATTTACTGTTCCATCATATTCACTTAATTGTTCTAAAACATAATCATAGTAACTATTAATAACTTTACATACGTTAGCTCTTCCAGTTACAAAACCAATTCCAAAATTAATTTCTTTCTTCATTTTACCTCTTTCTAAATTATAGGAACTATAATTTTAGTTTGTTCTATGTTTTTTAATTGATTTTATCTTTCAAAAACATTGTTTTCACATGTTCTTATTAGTCTATTCATTATTGCAAATCCTAAACCTTGCTTTTTAACACCTTCTATTAAAATAATTCTAGGTCTTACTAAATCAGCTTTTCTTAATGCTGAATATATATTTTTGGCATAATTATCTAAATCAGATTTATTTCCCATAGAAATAAATCTTTCATCATCTAATAACAATTTATCTTTATGTTCTTCAAATCCTATAACAACTACATTTCCTTGAACTTCTTTTATAAATTTCTTTAAATAAAATACTTGATCTAAATCATTTTCACAATTTATAAGCATACAGTTTGATTCAGGAGCATAGTGTCTATATTTCATTCCAGGACTTTCTACTTCTTCGTTTATTTCAGCTGGTCTAAAAATATTTTTATCTATAATTACTTTTCCTGCTACTTTTTCAATTTCTTCAGGAGTTACTTTTCCAGGTCTTAATATTACTGGTACTTCATCTACTACTTTAACAACAGTAGACTCTAAACCTATTTGAGTTTCTCCACCATCTACTATAGCAGAAACTTTGCCTTCTAACTCTTTTCTTATATCAGCTATATTAGTACCACTTGGTCTTCCAGAGACATTAGCACTTGGTGCAGCAATTGGACATCCAGAAAAAGTAATTATTCCTTTAGCAATTATATTTTCTGGTATTCTAACAGCTACCGTATCTAATCCTGCCGTAACGATATCTGGAATTATAGGTCTTCTTTCTAATATAATAGTAAATGGACCAGGCATAAAATTATCGATAAGAATTTGTTCCATTTCAGTTATATTTTGAGCTACTTCTTCTATCTTTCTTCTATCTGCCAAATGCACTATTAATGGATTATCTGATGGTCTCCCTTTTGCAACAAAAATTTTACCAACAGCAACCTCATCTAATGCATTTGCACCTATCCCATAAACTGTTTCTGTAGGAAAGATTACTAATTCCCCATTTCTTATTAAATTACAAACTACTCTTAATTCTTCTGTATTAGTTTTATCTTTCCAATTATAATACATAAAAATTCAACCTCAGCTAATATTATACTATAAATTTATGTAAATTGTCAAACCTTACACTGTCGTTTTGAGCAGCAATTCAGGTATTTTACAATAAATTTCCTCCCCAAAACATTTTACATTCACATTACTCTTTCTCAAGCCTTTTTTCTTTTGTTTTCTTTGTTTTTTTACCATTAAGATTTCCTTAACAGTTGTTTTTTCTTTCTATAATTCTTTTTTTATATTTTATTAATAAAAATTTAAAATCTATTTATATCAAAAAAGCAATGTCTATTTGATGAACATTACT
>JAZQTI010000082.1:0-5434 GCA_045630665.1 Candidatus Scatovivens sp. | reverse complement strand
ATAAAAAGCATACAAAAAATTTCTGGTGATAATAACGAGGAGGAAATACCCGTTCCCATGCCGAACACGGAAGTCAAGCTCCTTAGTGCCGAAGATACTTACGAGTTACCTTGTTGGGAAAATAGGAAGTCGCCAGTTTTTATATTCCTCTTTAGCTCAGTTGGTAGAGCGCTCGGCTGTTAACCGATAGGTCGTTGGTTCGAGTCCAACAAGAGGAGCCAAAAAGAGATATAAGCGATTTGCTTATATCTCTTTTTTAATTCTATTGATTAGTTTATTAGAACCAATAACCGCAATATATCATATTGCTAGGTCGATGGTTTAGCGCCCCGAGCTTACGAAGTAAGCGATGAAGTGCCCTTGGGGCATCCAACAAGAGAAGACACTTAATTTTCACAAAATAACCATTTTTTTGACAAAACTTCTATGATAGTATAAAACCTATGAAGGGGGAGATGTATTATGTTAGAAGTACCAGTAAAAGTGTTTAACAGAGAATTTGAAAATATTGAAATAGGTATTAGCAGATTTCAATTTTTTCCTAAAGAAAATTTAGATGAAGCTCAAATAGGTTATCAATATGATAAAAATAGAGTTGAATCTAAAAATTGGATTGGAAAAGAATTTATTGTTATAGGAGAAGATACAGGTCTTAATGATCCTATTATTGCTAAAGTAGATGAAACTCAAATTCCGATATACACAATGTTTAACAAAGATAAAACAACTCTAGAAAAAGTAGCTGATTCATTTGAACAATATATGGGAGTTTTATCAATGATTGATAATGCGGACTTATATAGAACTGACAAAGTTAATGATTTATTAGACGAAATTGAAGAAATTGTACCAGAAAAATCTTTATATTATTGGGAAGATTTAATTAATTCAGCACATAATTATTTGACTGATTAAAAAATAAACATAAATACATATACTTAAAAAATGCTAGAAATAAGCATATTTTAACCAAAAAGATTATTATTAAGAAATGGCTATACAGGTATAGCTGTTTTTTACTTTTTATAAGGAAAAAAATTTGCATATAAAGCTTGAATTATTAAAGCTTTATATATATAATAAACAATGTAAAATAGGAGAATTATATTTGTTCTATTTTAAATTTAATCGACATAAGAGGAGAAGTTATGGATAAGATACCAGAATTCGATATGTATGAATTTGTAGATGATGGAGTAAATAAAAGCTTTTATACTATATTAGGTCAATATCTTCCAGAAGAATTAAATGGTGATTTTTCTACTGCTAGTTTAATTAATTGTCTATTAGACGTACCAGCAATAGAACACCAACAAGTAGCCTTAATAACAGCATATAAAGGTCATGTAGAGAATATGATTAAAGTTCTATATTCAAAAGTTGAAGGACCTGCATTATTTGATACTGTAGATAATGGAAGATTGTCAGATGAAGAATTTAATAGAATATTTGATGAATTAAAAGCTACAATGGCTGAAAATCCAGCATGTAAAAATTTTTCTAGTATAAAAGAATTTTTAGATTATGCAATCAAAACAATAGAAGATGAAAATACAAAACCACTGAGAGATGCTATTGTTAGAAATGCAGCTCTATATACTGATCCAGAAACTTTAATTAATATAAAATCAAGCCTTATGAATACTGTATATATAAATAAAGCCAAAAATGCAGTAAAAGCTTATATTCCAGAGGATGTACCATTAATCAAAGCAAAAGAATGGAATGAACTTGAATTTATTAGAAGAACATTCAAAAATCCTGATGGAATAAGAACATATGATGCATATTATGAAGAAGCTACTGCTAGAATACAAGAAGCTGCAAGAAAAGCAATGCAAGAAGAAAGAGTTTCATTTATGTGTGAACAAAAAAGATATTCATATGTAAATAATGAAATGCGTAATTCACTTCCTGCAACACTTACAGAGATTCCAACAAGAACAGCGGTAACTCCATTCTTATTTGATAGATTAAAAAGAAATCCAAAAAGAGAAGAAAATGCATGGTCATATGAATCACTAAAAAAACCAGAATTATTATGTGATATTATGGCTGATTATTCTGAAGATGGAGTAGAAAATCAAAGAGTTGTAGCATTCAGACATGGTAGATTTAAATATAATAAAATGGAAGAATTTGGAATTATAAAAGTAGATGCTTCTGAGACTTTACCAGAATTAATTGGTGTAACTCGTTTAGGAAGAGATGGTGCAAATACATATTTTGTATTAATGCCACCACTTTCTAAAATTATATTTAGACCAGAAGGTGAAAAATCAGAAGATCCAGGTGAAAAACCATATGCATTTAAAATTACAGAAACATTTGATATACCATCTGCAAATGGAAAAACGGCTAAAGGTTATAGTGAAAATTATGCACAATTATTAGGAAAAGACGGAGAAAAATATAATGCATTTTTAAACAAAGATATTCCAGCACATTTAAAAGAGTTCTATGCAAAAGTATTTTTCTCAGATGAATACTTATCACAAGTTGTAAAAAATAATGCAAGATATTTAGGAACTGTAGCAGAAACAGATAAAGGACCTATAATTTGTCCATCAGATATTGGAAAAACAGATATAGCCGCTGCTCATTATGCAATGAGATTCCCAGGATTAGTAGATGGTAAAAGAGTTCGTGATTTCGATAAATTCTGTAGAAGTGGCGAATTAGAAGTAAAACAATATTATATGCTACAAGAATTAAGAAGAGAAAACGCTAAAGCAAAAACAGCAAAACAAGCTGATGAAGCACCAAATGGCGATGCAAGATAAATTTAAATATAAATTCTATAAAGGGAGAAATTAATGGCAAAAAAGGTTTGGAAACCAGGAACATTTGTATATCCGATTCCTGCTGTATTAGTTTCTTCTGGAACTATGGAAAAAGCAAATATTTTAACAGTCGCATGGACGGGAATTATGAATACCAATCCTGCGATTGTTTATATTTCCGTAAGACCAGAGAGATATTCATATAACTTAATAAAAGAAAATAAAGAATTTGTAATAAACCTAACAAACAGAGAATTAGCTTATGCAACTGATTGGTGCGGCGTTAGAAGTGGAGCAAAATTTGATAAATTTAAAGAAATGAACTTAACAAAAGAAAAAGCAAATTTTGTAAAAGCACCACTAATAAAAGAAAGTCCAGTATCAATAGAATGCAAAGTAATAGAAGAAAAAACTTATGGTTCACATACAACATTTATTGCAGAAGTTCTTTCAATAGATGCTGATGAAAAATATATGGATGAATCTGGAGCATTTGATATTTCAAAATGTGATTTAATAGCATATGCAAATGGCGGATATTATGAATTAGGTAAGAAGATAGGCAAATTTGGATATTCTGTTGAGAAGAAAAAAACAAAAGAAGCCAATGCAAAAAAGGAAAGTTATAAAAAAGAAAGTTATAAAAAAGAAAATAAACCTAATTCTATAAAAAAAGTTGTAAAAAAAGGTGTTAGAAAAACAGAAAAAACAAACAAAAGCAAACCAAGAGTTAATAAAAAAAGTAAATAAAATGGTTTTAATAAAATTAAAATAAATATAAAATGAACTTAAATTTTTATATATAATATAAGAAGAAAATACCTTAAAAAAATCACAAAAAATCATGGAAAAATGTTGACATATCGTCTGTTTTGTGGTAAAGTATATAAGCATGTATTTACGAAGCATGCATCACATCGTTAAAAATAAAATTATAAAAAATTTAAGCTTCATAAAAGTAAACGGAGGTGTAGTTAGAATGGCGGCAAAAGGTGCAAGAGAACACATTATTTTAGAATGTACAGAATGTAAAAGAAGAAATTACATGACATCAAAAAATAAAAAAAATAACACAGAAAGACTAGAAGTAGTTAAATATTGTAAATTCTGCAAAAAACGTACAACTCATAAAGAAACAAAATAGATAAAACCTTTAATTGGAGGAGTTAAGATGGCTAAAGAAGTAAATAAAAAAGAAAAAGAAAATAAAAAAGAAAGTACTAAAAAAGTAGCTAATACAAAAGCTGCTAGTACAAAAAAAGAAACTAATAAAAAAAGCTTTTTTAAAGAGTTTAAAGCAGAATTAAAAAGAGTTAGTTGGCCTACACCAAAACAAATAGTTAATAACACTGTTGCTGTTATAACAATAGTATTAACAATTTGTATAGTAGTATTTGTATTAGATGTTATATTCGAATCATTAAATACATACGGAGTAGAAAAACTAAAAGCCCTAGTTACATCTAGCTCAAGTGACGAAGTTGTTATTGAAACTGACGAAGTTTTAGTAGAAGGAGAGAATACTGAAGTTTCTAGTGAAGCGGAAACAACAGATGCACAAACAGATTCTCAAACAACTACAGAAACAACAGATGCTACAGAAACAACTGATCAAGCAGAAGATAAAACTACTACTGAACAATAATTCTGTAGAGGAAGTTAATTAGTAATTCTAGTTACTAATAATCGAAGAATATAAAAGGGAGGCTAAAATATGTCTCAAGAAGAGAATAAATTAGAGCCAAAGTGGTATGTAGTTCATACATATTCTGGTTATGAAAATAAAGTTAAAACAGACTTAGAAAAAACTATTAAAAATAGAGAACTAGAGGATTTCTTCTTTAATATAGTTGTTCCTATGGAAGAACAAGTAGAAATAAAAGATGGAAAAAGAAAAACTAATTTAAAGAAAGTATTCCCTGGATATGTTCTTATTAAAATGATAGTAACTGAAGAATCATGGTATATAGTAAGAAATACTAGAGGAGTTACAGGATTTGTTGGTTCTGGAACAGACCCTATTCCACTTACAGATGCCGAAATAAGAAATATGGGATTTGATTCAGTTCCTGTAAATATCGATTATGATGTAAATGACACAGTAAATGTTGTTAATGGACCATTAGAAGGATTTATTGGAACAGTTCAAGAAATAAATAAAGAAAAACAAAAAGTAAAAGTTTTAGTATCTATGTTTGGAAGAGAAACTCCAGTAGAATTAGAATTTTCACAAGTTCAAAAAGTTAACTAAGAAGGAGGTGCTAAGTAGAAATGGCAGAGAAAGAAGTTGTAAATGTTATTAAATTACAAATAGAAGCTGGAAAAGCTACTCCAGCTCCACCAGTAGGACCAGCTTTAGGTTCATCAGGTGTTAATATAATGCAATTTGTTAAAGAATTCAACGATAGAACAGCTAACCAACCAGGTATGATCATACCAGTTGTAATTTCTGTATATAAAGATAAAACATTTTCTTTTATTACAAAAGTTCCACCAGTTGCAGTTTTAATCAAAAAAGCATTAGGATTAAAAAGCGGTTCAGGAAAACCTAACAAAGATAAAGTTGCTAAAATAACTAAAGATCAAGTTAGAGCAATAGCTGAACAAAAAATGGAAGACTTAAATGCTGCATCAGTAGAAGCAGCTATGAG
>JAZQTI010000081.1:0-9384 GCA_045630665.1 Candidatus Scatovivens sp. | reverse complement strand
AAATGTATATGAATAAAAATAAATAGTTAAAATACTAAAAAACTATTGCAAAAATAATTTCTTTAGTATATTATATTTTTAGATTTGTATTGTTTTATACAAAGGAAGGAGATAAAAATGGACGAAGAAAATTTATTAGATGAAGAATTAAGTAACATCATAATATTAAATGACGAAAATGGAAATGAAGTACAATTTGAATTTTTAGATTTAATAGAATATGACTCAGAAGAATTCGTAGTATTATTACCAATACTAGAAGAAGGAGAAGAAGACGACGGAGAAGTTGTTATTCTAAAAGTTGATGATTCTGAAGAAAATGCAGATGAAGAATCATATGTAAGTGTTGATGATGAAGGAACATTAACAGCTGTATTTGAAATATTCAAAGAAAAATTCAAAGAAGAATTCAATTTTACAGATGGTGAATAATAAAAAAAAGAGAGCTAGCAAGCTCTTTTTTTTGTTTATAAATATTAGCTATAAGTTATTGAAATTTATGTAAATTTGTGTTAGAATTTTATATATTCTAAGAAAATACTTTTTCTATATTAGGAGGATTTACTTATGACAAGTTTATTTAGTTACTTATTAACTTTTTTTGGAGTTGCATTTTGGTTCTTTAGAGCAATAGCAACATTATTATATCAATTAGAATATGACTTTTTTGCAAAACCAATAAATGTTACAGTTGAAATAATTGTATTATTTTTAACATTACCATGTATATTATTAGTAATAAAAAGAAACATTGTAGGAGCTGCAGCTTACTTAGGTATATATGCAACATATTTTGGAACAGCATTATATGAAGCTTTTTTAGCAACTCAAGCAACAGGTTTAACATTGGTAAATAGTTCAAATATGTTATTTATAGTAATAGGTGTTCTAATACCTTTATTAACATTTATGGATATTTTGTTTAATAAGCATAGAACATTAGGAAAAGGAACATCAAAAGGTGATTGGTTTTACAAAAATGAAAACTTTGATAGAGATTTTGATGAAAGAGCAGATAGAAACCAATATAGAATTAAATAATTTAAATTATATAATGTCGAAAATAGCAATTTTTTAGTTGCTATTTTTTTATAGCTTATAAAATAGTAAACATAATATCTTATATTAATAGACTTTTAGAAAAGAATGTGTTATAATATTAAGGTATTTATAAAAGAATACCAAACACTTAAAGAAATTAATTAGTAATTTATACATAAGAAAACATAGGAGAAATAGTTATTATGTTAGTATTAGTATTTATAATTTGTTGCTTATTATATTCTTGGAACAATAAGAATATAGAAAAAGCTCAAGGTTTTCCAATTGAAGATAGAAATCAATTAAGAAGAAAAAAAATAAGATTATTTCTTCTTCTATTAATACATTATTGCATTTTAAATTATGTTTTGATTTATGTGGCAGAAGTTGCAAGAGCACTTTGTGGATGTTTTGGATATTATTTAAGTTTTAGCTATGAAGAAAGAGATAGAATTGTAAAAATACTTGCTTTAATAATAACTATATTAAGAATTCCAAGAATAAAAAGAAATATAATGCAAAACACAAGCACTAATACAAATAATGATATAAATAATAATATAAATGATGATATAAATAATAATTTTTAATTAAGAAAGGTAAAAAAATGAGCGATTTAAACTCAAATAAATTAAATATAAACTGGTTTCCAGGTCATATGGCAAAAACAAGAAGACAGATAGAAGAAGATCTAAAAATAATAGATGTAGTAATCGAATTATTGGATGCAAGAATACCATTAGCTAGTAGAAATCCAGATATAAAAAGATTAACTAAAAATAAAAAAAGAATTATTCTTTTAAATAAATGTGACTTAGCAAATGAAACAACAAATAGTAAATGGGTAAATTATTTTTCAAAAGAGGCACCAACTATTTTAACAGATTCAAATTCAGGAAAAGGAATAGATAAAGTTTCAAAAGCTATAGATAATATAATGGCTGATGAAATAGCTAAACAAGCAGCAAGAGGTAGAATAAATAAGACAATAAGAGTTATGATACTTGGAATTCCTAATGTTGGTAAATCATCATTTATTAACAGAATTTCTAAAAAGAATTCAACAGAGGTTGGAAATAAACCAGGGGTAACAAAAGCTAAACAATGGATTAGAATTGGGAAAAATCAAGAATTATTAGATACTCCAGGTGTATTATGGCCAAAGTTTGAAAGTGATGAAGTAGGTTTAAATTTAGCTTTTACAGGAACAATAAAAGATGATATTTTAGAAAGAACAGAAATTGCATACGAACTTTTAAAAATATTATATGCAAATTATAAAGAAAATTTAAAAGAAAGATATAAATTAGCTGACGAAGAATTAGTTGAAATTGATAAAAAAATGAATCCAATATATGAGCTTATGCAACTTATAGCTAGAAAAAGAGGGGCTATAGTTTCAGGTGGAAATACTGATGATGAAAAAGTTGCTAGAATTATTTTAGATGATTTTAGAAATTGTAAAATTGGAAAAATAAGTTTAGAGGAGCCAAGATAGATGGAATTTATTAAAAGAGAAAAAGATGTTGATGAAGCGAAATTACTTTCTCCACTAGTTTGGGCATATATTGGAGATAGTGTATATGAACTTTTTGTAAGAACTAAATTAACTAATAAATCAAATGCTAAACCTCATAAATTACATATTGAATCTATAAAATATGTTAAAGCGAAAGCACAAGCTGATATATTAAAAAAGATTCAAGATAAATTAACTGATGATGAAAAAGACATTGTAAGAAGAGGAAGAAATACAGAAAATCACCATGTTGCAAAAAACGCTAATGTAGCAGATTATAGCCAATCTACAGGATTTGAAGCTCTAATTGGATTTTTATATTTAACAAGGCAAGATGAGAGATTAGAAGAAATTTTAAATATGTGTATAGAATAAATAAAAAACCCATCAATTTCATGATGGGGTTTTTATTTTATTAAATTATTCAAATTCTCTATCATCTGATGTTTTTTCTGGTTGTTTAGATGTTATAACAGTTGCAGTCGGAGTTGGTTGAGAAACTTGGGCTGCAAATTCTTCTTTTCTTTTATCATTTTGTTCGTCTATAGGTTTTCTATTTTCATCATAATCTAATAATTCTTTATTTAATTTATCCACTTCTTTTTTTGCTTGTCTTGCTAATGGATCTTTTCTAAATGCTCTTTTAAATTTTCTACCATTAGTTACATGCATAGAATCATATTCTGCAGAAGGTGGTGCAGGTTTTATATTTTCTATACACTTTGCAACGTGTTCCATTAAATGGTTAAAATCTTCAGGACTATACATTAGTCTTGCATACTCTAGAATTTCACCAATTTGTAGTTCAAATATCATATTATTTCCAATAACAGTTTGATTTAAGATTTCTCCATTTTTTTCTACAGTGATTCTTGCAGCTCTATAAGCAATCTCGTAGTCTGAAAGAGCCATTGTTTCTACTTTTACATGTTTTCCACTTTCAGTTTCATGCTCAACAGTTGGTAAATGTTTAGCATAATCAAAGTCAGGTGGATATAACCATGAATTTAAATGGTCACTAGCAGCTCTTTCTGGAGTTTTAAACTCGGATTTATGTTTTTCTGGAATTACAGGATCGTTTTTAAATTTTGAATGTATTTTTCTTAAATTATTTTCACTCATAATAAAATTCCTCCTTAAATACAAAAACAAATTTAGATTTATACTAAATTTGTCTATTTATTTTTATATGCATTTAAGGGATACGAGACGTAATCTAGTATAAACATTTTTATTTTTATCTTTATCTTTAGTAAGTCTCATATTTTAAAATAGCACCAGGTACTGATTCCGGTTGTTGATGCCATTCCATACTAAGTATGGTTATTACTCCCTTACAAGTATAGTATAACATAGTTGATCATAAAAGTCAAATTATGTAAACGTTTGCAGAGCTGTCAATAAATATATTTATATCTTTTTTTGCTACAAAAATTAAAGTTATATAGTATTTTTTCTTTGTAGATAGTTTGATATTTATAGATAATAAAAAGTGTATATGATAAGATATTTTTATAAAAAATAACAAGAATGTAGAGATTATTGTTAGAAATTTAATAGTAAGGACTATAAAGATGATTGTAAATAAAAATATTAAAATAATTTTATTTATCTTTTTGTTATGTGTTTTTGTAATTTTCTGGTAATAGAACTTTTGATTTCACTTTGATAGGGTGGTGTCGTAGTTATCTGACTATGGAGCTGTAGTTATTCGTATTTTTATAAAGTAAAAAAAAGATTTACATTTTATGTAAACCGTGATAAAATATAATTAAGATACAAAATATAGCTGCCTCAAAAAGTACGAATCACGCACAATGAGGCAAAATGCCTCGAGATATAATTATTGGAGGATAAAATGAAAAAAACTGCTAGAACATTAGACCCTTTTGAATTTGGGTTTATAATTATTGCAATAGTTTTTGTTATAACTTTAATACATGCAATCTTTTTTTCAGAATACTGTGAATGCTGTGAATACTGTGAATACTGTGAATACAGCAATCATGAATGCAGTCTTTCTAAAGAATTTCCTGATGAAAAAGAAAGAGCACAAGAAATTGAAAGATTAAAAGCTGAAAGAGAATTAAAGGAAGCAAAACGAGAAAAAGCTCGTCAAGACTTTATTGAAGAATTTAAAGCAAGCTTACCTTTAAATTTACACAAAAACAAAAAATCAGACAAGGATCTGGTTGCATATTACAATCCAGCAACCAAAACAGTCACATATAGAGTTCAGTAAAAAATTATAGCAGCTATTACGTATGCATGGAGCTGAAAGGGCTAACCTTTCGGTTCTTTTCTTTTTATTATTTTATAAATAAATTCATATATATATATATAATCTATGTTAAATAAAAAAAGATGAAAAAGATTAACTTTTTCATCTTTGATGGTGACCCCTACGGGAATCGAACCCGTGATTCCACCTTGAGAGGTGGGAGTATTAATTACTTAATCATGGACTGTATTTGTATACAATCTATGATATTTACTATTTATGTAAATTGTGATATGATATAATTAAGATAGAACTTATAGCTGCCTTAAATGTACGAAATTCGCATTAAGAGGTTTGCATGCCTCGTGGTATAATTATCGGAGGAAAAAATGATAGAAGATAAGATATTAAACATTATTATAGTTTTATTGATGATTTGTGCTTTTTTGGAAATATACAGGGTTAAATCCTTGTGCTCTGATTATCAGAATGCAAAAATAAAAGAAGAAACGATATTAATCATTATGTTTATTTTAATGTTGATTTGTTTTGCTTTGGCAATAATTCTACTTTTAAATGTCATTTCAGGTATTGATATCGGACACTTGTATGATTCTAATGTTATTTCAAAAAATAATGCTTCAAATCCCAATTTTGTAGCTTATTATGATCCGGCTACAAAAACGGTTAGGTATCGAGCACAATAAAAATTAAACTCTATGCAGCTATGTATATCCTGAGCTGAAGGGGCTAACTCTTCAGTTCTTTTTTTGTAAAATTATTTGAAAATTTGCTGTGCAAAATTATGTGCAGATTCGTTAAAAATGGAAATGACTGAAAAAACAATAAGAGATGAATAGAATCTTAAACTTTCATTATATCAATAAATATAACAGTTTGAAAAAAAATAAAAAAAGATGAAAAAGGTTTACTTTTTCATCAAAGTTGGTGACCCCTACGGGAATCGAACCCATGATTCCACCTTGAGAGGGTGGCGTCTTAGCCGCTTGACCAAGGGGCCAATTCTGTCAGCTATTTATTTATAACATATTTTTATTTGTTAGTCAATAACTTTTAAGAACAAATGGAATGTTAAGAATAAGATTTTTTTGACTATATCATTTATGTAACATTATTGAAAATGAATAATTTGTAATGATATAATTACTTTGTATTATAATGATATAATAAGGTTGTTTTATAAATAATTGTAAACAAAAGATTTGGAGAAAAAAATGAGTGGATTAAACAAACCAACAATTGAAGGATTAATTGAAAAATTATTATCAGATAATTATATAAAACCAGATGAAGCAGAATCTGTTCAAAGTATGCTACAATCAGCTACAAGTGGAATGACTACTGAAGAGATTTCAACTTTAATAAGTTCATTAAATGATAAAGTAGAAGCTCCATCAAGTGAATTACTTACACAAGATGGGCTAAATCTTAGCGTTTTTGAAAGTGCAATAAATGAAACAACTAAAGTAATTATAAGAGAGAAAATTGAAAGAGAAAATAATCAAAAAGAAAACGTACCAATAGAAAATGCTCGTACTAGAGAAGAGATAGAAGAACAAAAACGACAAGAAGCTATAAAAGAAACTAAAGAATTTTTCAAAAGCAATTCATTTTTGGCAGGTCTTAATATGACAGAAGGTGAGATGGAGAAATTTGCTCAAATAAAAAATGATCCAAAAGTCAATGAGTATGCTGAATTGAAAGATCAATATATTAAAAATGGTTTGAGTGAAGATGAGGCTCACCAAAAAGCTCAAAAGCAAACTCGGATTAAAAGGAACAAAAGACGAAATTAACTTTTCATTGATACTTGGAGTTTTTCAACGTTGGATTAGTACTTCAGATCAAAATGAGAAGAATCAAATTTTAAATGAAAATAGAAAAATACTTGAAGCTTCAGGAATAAAACCAGAAACAATTATAGAAGAAGGAATTGAAGCATTTCATAAAATTATGACTAAATGTTATTTTCAAATACAAAAAGCAAAAGTTGAAAGAATAGAAAAAAGAATAACTAGTTTAGTTTTTAAAGAAAAAGGAAGTTCCTATAAGGATTTTAGAAAACAAGTAACAAATCTTGAAGAAAATAAACTAAAAGTTCATGAATTAAAAAAATCAACTTTATTACAAAAAGAACAAAATGATTTATCTCCAGAAGAAATAGAAAAAAGAAAAGAATTATTTCATGAAATTGCGAATGAATATCTCGGAACAGGAAAATCTTTTGCAGCTCTATATAAAATGACATCAAGTAATCCTTTAATTGAAGGAATGGAATTTGAAGAGTTTTTTGATAACATAATGGAAGATTTAGAGAAAAATTCTGATAATTCAATTTCTTCGAAAAAAAATCTAAGTTTGATAAGAAAGATTGAAAAAGAACAAAGATTTTTATTAGTATTAGGAGAAAAAATTACTTTATCAAGAAAGAACATTCAATTAGAAACGGGTGTTGAACTAAATGATGTATATAAAGATCATAAAAAAGAGTATGAAAAAGAATTTTTGAAATTCCAAAAAGAAAACAAAAGAGTAAGAAATGCAGCAAAAGCATCTCTTGCAAAAAAAAGAGGGATAGACAGAGATGCATATAAACAAAAATTCGATGGAAAACAATTATCAAAAGAAGAACCTGTTGACTCATGTGAAAAAGCGATTAGCGAAAGAAATAAGGTAATTAGAGATAGAAATGAAATTATAAAATTATCAAAAGAACAAAATATAAGTCCAAATGAGGCTGCTAAAATATATTTTAATGAAGAATCAAGAGACCTTAGTCATTATACAAAAAAAGAATTAAATGCTTTGTTAGGAAAAAAAGAAAAAAATGTAGTTAAAGAAAAAATAAATAATAATAGAGTTTTGACAAAACTAAAAACAATAATTGGTAGTAGAACAGACAAAGTTATTGAAATACTAAAAAAATCTATAGAAGAAGAAAAGGGAAAAATAATTGAAGAAAGTACTGGAGTTCATTCTTATTTAGCTTTAGCAGATGCATTAAGAAAACTAGATATTTATACAAACAGATTAAGCAAGTTTGAAGAAGCCAAAAGCAAAATGGATAAAAAGAATCTCGGAAAGGGTGCTTTTGATGTAATAAATGATAAAGCAAGAAAAAATACTCAAAAAGAAGTATTTAGAATGTATACAGAAGATGGAAAAAGTGTTAGTGAAATATTAAAAATATTGAAAGAAAATGGGAATGAGCACGTTTTTACTTTTGATCAAGTATTAAATACTGTTATTTCACAATCAAAAAAATACTTAACAATTCCAGAAATAGATAAAATGAAAAAAACAGAAAAAAGTATACATGAAAATTCAATAAAAAAAGATGCAGCAGAAATAAAATTACAGAAATCACAAGAAATATTAGATGAATTAGATAAAATTGGAAAAGATAATGTTTTACCGGAAAAATGGAGTTATTATAAATCTTGGAATGAATATTATACAACAAGAATAGGTGAATTAAATCCCAAACTTGATAAAGATAAACAGATAACTGATAATTTGAGAAAAAAAATAAATAAAAGAAAAAAGGTTTTTTCTCAATTTAAAAAAGAAAATATAGAAAAAAAAGCTAAAGAAATATTAGAAAATAAAAAAATAAGCTCTGAAGAAACTCCAACACAAGAACAACAAACAAATGATTCGGTTTCTCATAATACAACAGAAGAATCACAAGAACAACCAATAGAAGTTGAAGAAATGACAGCTCCACCAAAAATGCAATTCGATGTAAAAGCAATTACAAGAAATGGGGAGGTAACACCTTTAAGTATGAAAGATGCTGCTGAAGAAATGATTAGTTTAAAAGGAAAAGATTCTACAAGAACTCAAGATGAACAACAAGTTGCAGATGAAGATATAAGACAATAAATTTTAGACAATAAATAAAAAATCAAATAATCCAAAATTTAAGTAGGATTATTTGATTTTTTTGTTTTATTAGAAAAAAGTTTATTAAATTTTATAATAATTTTTTTATACCAAGGTAAGTTTTCTGTATCTAATGGTAATGAAGTATTAGTTGTAATAGTTGATGGTATATTTTCTTCAATATTATTTTTTTCATTTTGTATATTAGTAGTATTAAATATATTAGAAGGACTATATTTTTCTTCTAGTTCTTTATTTAAACGAATTTCGTTTTCTGTAAGTATTAATTTTATTGAATCAATTTCATTTTTCGGTAAATTCCAATACTTTAAAGCTAGTAATGTAAAAATAGATGATGTCTTTTTTGAAATAGATTGTTCTTCTAATGGAAGAGTTCTATCTAAATGATTTTTATAAGTAGTTGAAGCGTTAGCTTGGAAAATTTTTATAATTTGTTTAGGAATTTTTTGAACTAATTCTTTATCAATTAAAGACAAGATTTCCAAAATTTCAGCATAAGCATATGAAGATTGATTTTGAGAATTATTAATGAACATTTTTTACCCTTTCTATAATTATTACTAAAAATATAAATATATTCTATATATAATTATAAAATATTTCAATATAAAATTTCATAATTACTATAAGATTAAGCAAAAGAAAAAATAAACGATTGAAAAAACATACATTTTAT
>JAZQTI010000080.1:0-13158 GCA_045630665.1 Candidatus Scatovivens sp. | reverse complement strand
AGATTTCTAATGGAAAATGATGGAGTATATATTTCAGATTTAGAAATTTTAACAGATGTAAATAGAAGTGTTTTTAAAACAATAGAGAAAAATGGATATATAGAAATTATAGAAAAACAAATTGAAAGAAACCCATTTATTAATAAAAATATAGAAAAAGATGAACCAAGAATTTTAAATGAAGAGCAAAGAAAATGTTTTGATTCTATTAGTTTTTGTGTTGAAAATAATGAATTTTCTAAACATTTAATATATGGAATTACAGGCTCTGGAAAAACAGAAATATATTTACAATTAATTCAAAAAGTATTAGATCAAGGAAAAGAAGCAGTAATTCTTGTTCCGGAAATTTCATTAACACCTCAAATGGTTGATAGGTTTTTAGCAAGATTTGGAGATACAGTTGCAGTTCTTCATAGTAAACTTTCAATTGGTGAAAGATATGATGAATGGCAAAAATTAAAAAAAGGTGAAGCTAAAATTGTAATTGGAGCTAGATCTGCAATATTTGCACCACTTCAAAATATTGGAATTATAATAATTGATGAAGAACATGACCTTTCTTATAAATCAGATTCTACACCAAGATATAATGCCAAAGATTTGGCAAAATATATTGCTGAAAAAAATAATTGTCCATTAATTTTAGGAAGTGCAACTCCAGATATAGTTACAATGAAACAACCAAAAGATAAAGATATTGAGCTTTATACACTAACCAAAAGAGCTACCAATTCTACATTACCAGATGTTGAAATTGTTGATTTAAGAAATGAATTAGCAAGTGGAAATAGACCAATGCTAAGCTTTAAATTACAAAATGAAATAGAAAACAATCTAAAAAATAAAAAACAAACAATATTGTTTTTAAATAGAAGAGGATATTCTACTTTTGTAATGTGCCGTGAATGTGGCTATGTTGCTAAATGCAAAAATTGTAATATTAGCTTAACCTATCATAGTAGTGATAACAAATTAAAATGCCATTATTGTGGATTTGAAATGCCAGTTGTAAAAGAATGTCCTGAATGTAATAGCAAAAAAGTAAAATACTTTGGAACTGGAACACAAAAACTAGAAGAAGAAATAAAAAAATTATATCCAACAGCAACAACAATTAGAATGGATATTGATACTGTTAGCAAAAAGAATTCACATGAAGAAATTTTAAACACTTTTAAAAATGAAAATATAGATATTCTAATAGGAACACAGATGGTTGTTAAAGGACATCACTTCCCAAATGTAACTTTAGTTGGTGTAATTACTGCCGATGGTAGTCTAAATTTAGAAGATTATAGAGCTGTTGAAAGAACTTTTCAAACATTAGTGCAAGTTTCAGGAAGAAGTGGAAGAGAATCAAAAGGAAAAGTAATAATTCAAACATATAATCCAGATCATTATGCAATTATAGATTCACAAAAACAAGATTATGATTTGTTCTATAATCAAGAATTGTATTTGAGAATATTGTTGTATTATCCGCCATTTTGCGATATAATACTAATTAGGTTTTCAGGGAAAAACTTAAATGAAATCCAAAAAGTTTCAGATTTAGTTTATAAAAAAATAAATTCAGTAAAAAATGATAACATATTAATTTATAAACCAGTACCTTCACCAATAGATAAAATAAAAAATAAATATAGGTGGAGAATTATAATGAAATGCAAAGTTAGCTCAAGAATCTTAGATATAATAAATTTTAGTCTAGAAGATGAAAGAATAAAAAAAGCAAAAGATACAAGTATTGTTGTGGATATAAATCCAAGTACAATGAATTAAATTAGTTTATAAAATTTATAGAATAGAGGGGTAAATAAAAATGGCAATTAGAAATTTAAGATACGAAGGAGACGAAATCTTAAGTAAACGTGCAAAAGAAATTGATGTAATAGATGACAAAATAAAAGAACTAGCTCAAGATATGATTGATACAATGCACAAATGGGATGGAGTTGGTTTAGCTGGACCACAAGTTGGTGTTTTAAAAAGAATAATTGTTATAGATTTATATGAAGAAGGAATGCAATTTGTTTTAATTAATCCAGTATTAGTTAAAGCAAAAGGTGTTCAAGAAGTTGATGAAGGATGCTTAAGTTTTCCAAATCAATTTGGTAAAGTAGAAAGACCAAAAGAAGTTGTTGTTGAAGCTTTAGATTTAGATGGAAATAAAGTTAAATTAAAAGCAAAAGATTTATTGGCTCAAGCTTTATGCCATGAAATAGATCATTTAGATGGACATGTATTTATTGAAAAAGTAAAACCAGGAACATTAGAAGTTATGAAACCAAAAAGAGAAGAAGATTAATTTATTGAAAGGAATTAATAAATGAGAATACTTTTTATGGGGACTCCAGATTTTGCAAGAGAGTCTTTAGATAATTTATATAATAGTGGATTTGAGATTTGTGGAGTTGTTACTACTCCAGATAGACCAGCAGGAAGAGGAATGAAACTTGTGGCATCACCTGTAAAAGAATATGCTATTGAAAAAGGTCTAAAATTATTTCAACCAGAAAAAATCTCAAATAATGATGAATTCAAAAACGAAATAAAAGAATTAGAACCAGATTTAGTTTGTGTTGTTTCATATGGTGTAATTCTTCCAAAATCATTTTTGAAAATTCCAGCATTAGGATGTATAAATGTTCATCCATCTATGCTTCCAAAATATAGAGGACCAGCTCCAATTCAATGGGCAATATTAAATGGTGATAATGAAACTGGCGTATCTATAATGTATTTAGATGCAGGAATGGATTCAGGAGATATAATTCTTCAAGAAAAAGTTGAAATTGGAGAAGATGAAACTACAGGAGAATTATGGAATAGATTATCTGGAATAGGAGCTAGACTATTAACAAAAGTAGTTACAGATATTTCAAATGGAATAATAGAAAGAACACCACAACCTGAAGAATTTGTTTTAGCTCCAATGCTTGATAAAGAAATGTCAAAAATTAATTGGAATGAAAAATCTTCTAGCGAAATTAAAAATTTAGTAAGAGGATTAAATCCAATAATGGGAACATATACTTTTTTAAATGGAAAGAAAATAAAAATATGGAAAGTTCAAAAAATCTTAGGTAATGAATTAAAACAATTTGAAGAAAAAAATAATTTAGATTGCTCAAATCAAAATCCTGGAACTGTTGTTTTTGCAAATGAAAAGATTGGTTTATTCATTAAAACAACTGATGGAATAATATCAGTTTTAGAAATTCAAGGTGAAAATGCAAAAAGAATGAATATAGGAGATTTTTTAAGAGGAAACAAAATAGAAATAGGTGAGTGTTTTGAATAATAAAAACGAGTTTATATCTAATTAATATTATAAATTGGCTTGTAAAAATATAATTATATTGATATACTAAAATAGATGTAAAACTCGTGAAAAATAAAGGAGGTTATCAGTTTGGACGAAAATAATCAAGAAATAGAAAATGTGGAAGAAATTCCAGTAGAAGGAAATGATACAATAAAAATTGCGATTGAAGCTGTTGCAACATATGCAGGTATTGCGATTTCAGATGTTCCAGGAGTATATGGAATGGCTGGAAGTTTTGCTTCAGGAATAACAGAAGCAATGAGTGGAAAGAAAAATTTAACTAAAGGTATAAAAGTAGAAGTTGGAGAAAAAGATGCTAAAATAGATGTAAACATTATAGTAGAATATGGAGCTAGAATACCAGAAGTTGCTTTTGAAATTCAATCAAGAGTAAAAAAAGCAGTTGAAAATATGACAGGATTAAAAGTTTTAGAAGTTAATGTTCATGTTCAAGGTGTTCATGCAATAACAGAAAAAGAAGAACCTGAAACAAATGAAAATGTTTCAAACGAATCAGAAGAAGAAAATAAACCAGAATCAAGTGAGGAATAATTGTAGAAAAGAGAGGGAGTAAAAAATGAAGTTTTTAGATAAGTTAGCATTAAAAATTTTTTCAATAATTGTTTTAGCATTAGTAGTTGTTCTTGTTTTAATAATTACAGGAATTGTACCAGTAGGAATTATTGAAGACTATATAACATTATTAACTGATTATGATACTGCAATGAAAGTTGCGATTGTTGTTATTGCTGTACTTGCATTGCTTGCAATAAAAGGATTTTTCTTTACAAGTAAACCAGAAAATAATGGAAAAGATGGAATTATTTTAGAAAATGCAAGCGGAAAACTTGTAATATCAAAAGAAAGTTTAGAAAACTTAATAGCAAGTGTTATTAAAGATGTTCCTGGAGCTGATACAGTTTCAAGTAGAACAATCTTAGATAAAGATAAAAATTTAATAGTGTATGTTACAGCTATTGTAAGTAAAGATGTTATGCTTAAAGATATAACAAATGAAGTTCAATCAAAAATCAAATTAGCTATGAAACGTACAGCTGATTTAGAAGTTAAAGAAGTAAACGTAAAAATTAAAAATATAACATCAAAAAGAGTTAAAGGTTTACCATCTCCTACAGAAGAAGAAAATAATGAAGAAGTAGAAAATGAAACAGAAGTAACTACAGATTCTGAAGAAAATAAAGTGGAGGAATAGTAAAATGAGTGAAAATAATGAAAACAACAATAACAATGAAAACAAAATCAATTTTATAATTGGTCAATTTGGTGGAGCTATAATCGGAGGATTAATCGCATTAATATTATGTTTCACAGGTATATATGAACTTTTAGTGTATGCAGTTATAGTTTTTGCAGGAGCACTTTTAGGAAACTATGTACAAAAAAATAAACCAAATGTAAAAGAAAAATTAAAAGCATTTATTGATAAATTTTAGGAGGATATCATGCAAAGATCTGCAATGAGAGAACTAGCATTTAAACTAGTATATGAAATAGAGGTTCAAAAAGAAACAGAAAATGAACAACTAGAAATATTTTTAGAAAATAATGAAATTACAGATGAAAAAGTTATTGATTACTTAAAAGATATTAAAGAAGGAATCAGTAAAAATATCGAAGAAATTAATTCTTTAATAACAAATAATTTAAAAGATAATTGGAGTTTAAATAGAATTTCAAAAATTAACTTAAGTTTAATTAAATTAGCTATTTATGAAATGGTATACAAAGAATTACCATATAAAGTAGCAATAAATGAAGTTGTAGAACTTGCAAAAAAATATGCTGACGAATCAGCTCCGGTATTTATAAATGGGATTTTAGCAAGTGTTGTTAAAGAAAAAAATTTAAATGGAGAACTTAATGAAAATTAATCCTATTTCTGTAACAGAATTGAATAAATATGTTAAAGATAAAGTAGCAGATGATGAATTTCTAAACAATGTATTTGTAAAGGGGGAAATTTCGAATTTTAAGCACCACTATACTGGTCATATGTATTTTACATTAAAAGACGAAAGCTCCCTTATAAAGTGCGTTATGTTTAAAACATCAACTGCTACTTTGAATTTTGTTCCAAAAGATGGTATGAAAGTGCTAGTACTTGGAACAGTATCTGTTTTTGAAAGAGACGGAGTATATCAAATTTAGTGTAAAGCAATGCAAGAAGATGGAATGGGAAGCTTACATATTGCATATGAAAAATTAAAAGCAAAATTAGAAGAAGACGGATTATTTGATGCTTCACATAAAAAGCCAATTCCATTTATGCCTAAAATAATAGGTGTATTAACTTCAAATACTGGAGCTGTAATTAGAGATATTATAAATGTTTCAACAAGAAGAAATCCAAATGTTTATAAAAGATTATTACCAGTACCTGTTCAAGGAGAAGGTGCAGGAATAAAAATAGCAAATGCAATAAGGTTAATGAATGAAAAGAAATTAGCAGATGTAATTATTGTGGCAAGAGGAGGAGGATCTCTTGAAGATTTATGGCCATTTAATGAAGAAGTCGTTGCAAGAGCAATATATGATTCGGAATTGCCAGTTATTTCTGCAGTAGGTCATGAAACAGATTTTACAATTGCGGATTTTGTGGCAGATTTAAGAGCACCAACACCTTCAGCAGCTGCAGAATTAGCTGTTGCTGATGTTGAAGATTTACAATATACCATAAATCTTTATCAAAGAAGATTAAAAATGTCTTTAAAAAGAAAAACAGAGTTAATGAGATTAAGATATGAAAAAGTCATGAATTCAAGGGCTTATAAAGAGCCTTATCAAAGAATAAATGATTATTATCTAAAAATAGATAAGTATATGAAATCTATAGAAAATAGTAGTATAAAAAAATTAAAAGATTGTAAATTAGAAGCGGCAAAAATTATCACAAGGCTTGATACTTTAAGTCCGTTAAAAACTTTAACTAGAGGTTACTGCTTAACTGAAAGTGAAGGAAAAGTAATAACAAAAGCAGAAGACTTGAAGTCTGGTATGGAAGTAGATTTAAGATTTCAAGATGGTAATGCAAAAGCAAAAGTCATTTAAAAGAAAAGGGTGTGAATTTTTATGAGTAGAGAAGCAAAAATAATAATAGCAGTAGTTTTAATAATTATAGTAATAATTTGTTGTTTTACATTAAGTAAAAAAGATAATAAAAATGAAAATGAGGTTACTAACGAAATAGTAAATGAAATTGAAAATGAAGTTTCTAATGAAATAACAAATAACGTAGAAAATGAAGTAGAAACAAATACTGCAGTTGAAAATAAAGTTGAAGAAGTTGTAATAGAAAATGTAATTGAAGTAGAACCACAAGGAACTATATATGAAACAAATTCTGATATAGGAACTACTGATAAAAAACAAGAAGCAATAAATTTAGTAAAAGAAAAATGGGGAGAAGATGATACAGTTACATTTAGATGTGATTCTGTAACATCAGGCGGTGAATATATAATTGCAGTTGTTTCAAAAGAAACTGCAACTGTAAAAAATTACTTTAAAGTAAATCTAGCAACACAATCTGTTGAAGTAGATTATTAATAAAATTATTAGATAATGAGGAAAAGATTATGAGTAAAAAAGAAGAACTGAATTTTGAAGAATTAATTGAAAAACTAGAGAATATTACAAATAAACTAGAAAAAGAACAGTTATCTTTAGATGAATCAGTAAAATTATTTGAAGAAGGAATGAATATTTCAAAAGAATGTAATTCAAAATTAGAAGATGCTGAAAAAAGAATAACAATTTTAATAAACAAAAATGATGAGATTAAGGAGGAAAACTTCATTCCAGAAGAATAAAAGATTATGCAAGTATTTAATGATATAATACATAATAAATGTATATATATTCCATTTTTATTATGGTTGGCAATACAAACTTTTAAAGTGGTTTCAGAATTAATAATAAATAAGAAATTAAATGTAAGAAGAATTGTTGGAGCAGGAGGTATGCCAAGTTCGCATTCTGCAATAGTTTGTTCTATAGCTGTATTAATAGGAAGAGAATATGGATTTGATACAGGAATTTTTGCACTAGCAACAATCTTTGCATTTATTGTAATGTATGATGCTACAGGAGTAAGAAGAGCTGCTGGAAAACAAGCTAGAATTTTAAATAAAATACTAGAAACTCCAGGACTTACAACTGTTGAAGTTCAAGGAAAACTAATTGAAGCTTTAGGTCATACACCAATACAAGTTTTTGTAGGAGCACTTTTAGGAATAATTGTAGGTGCAATATTTTAAAATAATAGGAGGGGTAAAATGACAGATATTGAAATTGCAAAAAACACAAAATTAGAAAAAATAGTAAATGTAGCAGGAAGATATAATATTTCCGAAGACGACTTAGAAGTTTATGGAAAATATAAAGCAAAAATTACAAAAGAATTTATAGAAAAAAATAAAAATAAAAAAGATGGTAAATTAATTTTAGTAACTGCAATAAATCCCACTCCATTAGGTGAAGGAAAAACGACTGTTGCAATTGGATTATCAGATGGTTTAAATAGAATTGGAAAAAATTCTGTATTAGCTTTAAGAGAACCATCATTAGGGCCTGTATTTGGTGTAAAAGGTGGTGCAACTGGTGGAGGATATGCTCAAGTTGCTCCAATGGAAGATATAAACTTACATTTTACCGGTGATATTCACGCAATAACATCAGCAAATAATTTATTAGCTGCAATGATAGATAATCATATTTATTATGGAAATAAATTAGGATTCAAAAAAGTAATCTGGAAAAGATGTGTTGATCTTAACGATAGAGCTTTAAGAGAAGTAGAAATAGGATTGTCAAAAGAGAAAAATATGCAACCTCGTCCAGATGGATTTGATATATCTGTTGCATCTGAAATAATGGCAATATTCTGTTTAGCTAGTGATATAAATGATTTAGAGAGAAGATTAGGAAATATAATTGTTGGATATAACGAAAAAGATGAAGCGATATTTGCAAAAGACTTAAATGCACAAGGAGCTTTAACTGTATTATTAAAAGATGCAATAAATCCTAATATAGTTCAAACATTAGAACATAATTTGGCTGTTGTTCATGGTGGACCATTTGCTAATATAGCTCATGGATGTAACAGTGTTATAGCTACAAAGTTGGCATTAAAATTAGGAGATTATGTTGTAACAGAAGCAGGTTTTGGAGCTGATTTAGGGGCTGAAAAATTTGTTAATATAAAATGTAGAAAAGCAGAATTAAATCCTTCGGCTGCAGTATGTGTTGCTACATTAAAAGCATTAAAATATCATGGTGGAGCTAAAGTTGATGAATGCCAAGAAGAAAACTTAGAAGCTTTAGAGATAGGAATTGATAATTTAAAAAGACATATAGATAATATCAAAAACAAATTCGGATTAAATGCAATTGTTGCAATAAACAAATATCAAAATGATAGTCAAAAAGAAATTGATTTCTTACAAAAAGAATTAGAAAAGTTAGATGTTAATTTAAGTCTAGTAGAAGTTTGGGCTAAAGGTGGAGAAGGTGCAATAGATTTAGCTGAAAAAATTGTTGAATTAACAAATAAAGAAAATAAAGTAAAATTTGTTTATGATAATAATGAATCTATTAAAGAAAAAATAGAAAAAGTAGCTAAAGAGGTATATGGAGCAGAAGGTGTTGATTATACAGAAAATGCTCTTGAAGAAATAGAACAAATCGAGAAATTAGGATATAAAAATTATCCAGTTTGTATTGCAAAAACACAATACTCTTTTTCTGATAATGCTAAAAATTTATTATGTGATGAACCATTTAGAATTACAATAAAAGAAGCAATTGTTAAAAATGGTGCTGAATTTGTTGTTATTAAAACAGGAAAAATATTTACTATGCCAGGACTTCCAAGGGTACCATCAGCAGAAAGTATAAAAATTGACGAAAATGGGGAAATTGTTGGAATATTCTAATTAGTGTATATTAATTAAAAATAAGTATTAATAAAAAATAATATTAACAAAAAGAGATATCAATTAGATATCTCTTTTTTGATAATTATAAAGATTTTGATAAGTATAAATATTTTCAATAACTATAAAAAATTCCCCTCTTAAAAATAAGAGGGGATATGTATTAATCGTTTTCTGTATTAAATCCTTTTTTAAATAATCTTGGTAATGCAACAAATAATTTTGTGAAAGCTAATTTTACTTTTTTCTTGAACATATAGAATTTTCCAAGAGATCTTGGGCTTACAACAAAATCTGTTTCACCAGGAACTTCTATTAATGCTGTACTAGCAGATACTGTGTGATCACGTTCTAATAAAGATTCTTCTTCAACTTCATCATCTTCTAGAATTGTGAAATCAGGTGTTTTTTCGAATTTTACTGGTTCTTCTTTAACTTCTACAACAGGATCTTCAACTGTTTCAATTTCGAATTGTGGTATTTCTTCTAAATTTGTTTCAGTTACAAGTGTTTCTTGTTTTTCTGTTAAAGTTTCGTCGTCATTAACAATTTGTTGAATTTGTTCTTCAATAGCTGAAGCTACATCATCAATATATGTAGCAGTTGTTTCGTCTGAAACTGTTTCTGATTGTTTTGCAAATTCTTTAGTGTTATTAAATAAATCTGCAATTAAGTTATCTATTTTATTATCTAAATTTGAATCTTCATTTAAATCTTCAAAATCTTCGAAAAAGTTTGTTGATGTGTTTTCTTCTGAAGTGACTGTTTCTATTGTTGTTGCTTCTTCATCAAATACTGAAGAATTTACGATAGGAGAAAGGATTTCATCAATAAGATTATTCATATTGAAAGATGAATTTTCTTCTGAAACATTTTCTTCAACGATAGGTTCTTCAACTGTTTCAATCGCTTGAACATTTTCTTCAACAGTAGGTTCTTCAATTGTTTCTATTGTTTGAACAGTTTCTTCTGTAGTAGAATTTTCAGTGATTTCAACGGTTTGAATAATTTCTTCTTTTGCAACTTCTTCGAAAACAACATTTTCTTCTATTGGAGCATCATAAATATCGTTAAACATTTGATCTAAATCTTTATTTAAGCCATCAGCATTTTCACTATTAACTAAAGAATCTTCTATAGATACAGGAACATTTTCGATAACTTCGATTTCGAATGTAGTTTCTTCTTCAGATGTTTCTTTTTGATTTTCAATAATTTTTGAAAGTGTAGCTGCAACATCATCAATTGTTTGTCCATCAAATGATAAAGTTTCATTTGATACAGAAGATACATCTATTGAATAAAGATTTGTTAAAATGTCTGTTATAACAGATTCATCATTTATAATGAAATTTGCTTCAGGTAAAATTGGTTCTGTTTCTGGTTCTTCTTGAACTTCAATAATAGGAGCGGTATAGTTTTGAGAATTATTATTATCCCATTCGTAAACAGAATTTCTAAAACAGAAATTTATTGAGTTATAGTCTAATATGTTTAATTCTGCTACAAAACCATTTTCAGTTCTTTCCATCATTTGTTCAGTTGTATGTTTCCATTCATTTTCATAACCATAAACAATACTTACAAATTCAGAATTATTTTCGAATAAAAACCCTGAGTAAGTAATAGTACAAGTTTTATTTTTTATTAAATTATTACTAAATTTTATATTAGTAGATAAGTTCATTTTGAAACACTCCTATATTTACCTTATTATATAATGTATTATAATAATAATTAATTTGATTTTCAAGCAATTATGCGTAATTAAATATTACAATTTCATTACAAAAAATAAATACTAAATTTAACCAAAAAAGGATAATTTTTTTCCTTATTGGAAATACTATAAAAAACTAATAAGGAGGAATAAATGAAAAATAAAAAAGTTATATTTATTTTAATTTTCTTGCTTTGTATTTCAATAATACCAACATGTTTGGCATTATCAAAATATGGTTCCAGAGGGGAAGAAGTAAAACAAATACAAACTAAATTGAAAAATTGGGGATATTATGATGGAAAAGTAGATGGAATTTTTGGATCTGAAACTTATAATGCTGTAAAAAGTTTTCAAAGAAAAAATAATTTAAAAGTTGATGGTATAGTTGGAGATGAAACGTTAAAAGCATTAGGGATTAGTGGAAGTAGTAATAATGAAAATAATGTTAATAATACAGATTTAAATTTGCTAGGAAAATTAGTATATGCTGAAGCAAGAGGAGAACCATATAAAGGCATGGTTGCAGTAGCTGCTACTGTTTTAAATAGAGTTGCAGACTCGAGATTTCCAAATTCGATAGCAGGAGTTATATATCAATCTGGTGCATATACATGTGTGGATGATGGACAAATAAATTTAGAAGCTAATAGTCAAGCAAAAAAAGCTGCTCAGGATGCAATAAATGGATGGGACCCAACATCTGGGTGCATCTATTATTTTAATCCTGACACAGCTACTTCTAATTGGATTTGGAGTAGACCTCAAGTAATGACTATCGGTAAACATATTTTTTGTAAATAATTAATTTAATTCTAAAAAGAAAATATCTTTTTCAGAATATTGTTCTGGTTTTAAACCTACACGTGTAGACATAAATTTTATTAAAAGAAGCATTAAAATAAATCCAACGCTACCAATTAATATTGTAACAATATAATTAGGGAATTGCTCTAGAAGTATAGAACAAATCATTCCGATTGTTGATGTTGAAATATATTCAAAAAATAAATTGGCAGAATATATTTTTATTCTCATATTACTATCACAAAAACTATTTAAGTATTGTTTTATTAATATGTAAAAAGGACCTTTTACAATATATACTAAAGAAATCATAATTAAAATTAAGTAACAAGTCCAGAATTTTGAAGTAGTAAATATAATAGGTATGATACCAGTTAAAAATATTGAAATTGTTAATATTATTCCTAAAATAGATAATGTTTTATTTTTATATGCTTTGTGTAAGTGAACGCTTCTTGTTGAAGAAAAACTAACTACTAATCCCATAATAGCAAATATTATTCCTAAATATTCAGCAGAAATATTTATGCTATCTAAAATACTTCTGTGAAGAGTAACCATTAATATAACTAAACTTGCAAATAATGAATCAAAAAGAATTAGTGCTTTTAATCTAGGAGATTTGAAAATATATTTAAATCCATGACCAACATCAAATAGTTGATTTTTAAATTCTTTTACAAACGATGTTTTATCAACAGTTTTTTGATTAATTTCTTTTATTTCATGCATAAATAAATTAACTAAAACAGATAAGCTTATAGTAATTAAAGAAAGAGTGATTGGTAAATATGGATTTATCACATATATAAATCCAGTAATTAAAGAAGTGATAGCATCTAAAAAGAAAAATATTGATGAAGCTAATCCTTCAATTTTTGAAAAACCATCTTTCTTTTGACCATTGTTTTCTAATGAATCATAAATAAAATTAGATTCGGCAATTCCTTTTATTACAAATCCTATAGCACAAAATATATTAGCTAAGATAAGAGTAAAAGTAGAATTAAGAATAAGAACAAGTCCTAAATATATTGCAACTGATAAATTTCCTATTATTAAAGAATTTCTTTTACCAATTTTTTGTATAAGCATTGTACAAGGAATTTGGAAAAGTAATTTAAAAATTGGATAAAAAGATTCTCCAAAAACTATTTGTGAAACTGATAATCCTTTTACTGCTGATAAAAACAGAAAAGAAATTGTATAATAAAACAATAAATCGTTAGCTAAAATCTTATAAAAGACAAAAAGCTTACGATTTCTTTTTTTATAATTATTTATTAAATCGATGTTTTCTTCCATAAAAAACTCCTATATGAAAAATACATATAAATTATATA
>JAZQTI010000079.1:0-21362 GCA_045630665.1 Candidatus Scatovivens sp. | reverse complement strand
CTACGAAAGTATCAACTTTTAATTCGTCTCCTACTTTTACGTTTGCTAAACATTCTTCACAAGCTCTGAATTCTCTTAAATGTTTTGTAGCTTTAACGTTAGCTTTTTTAAAGTGTCCATTTTCTGGTTTGTTAACTTTGTTTTCTTTAACTTCTCCAAAACCTAATTGAACAGCATTGTATCCATCTGTTTCAACTGTTTTGATTTGAACTACTGAACATGGTCCAGCTTCTATAACTGTTACAGGAACAACTACACCTTTTTCATCGAAAACTTGTGTCATTCCAACTTTTCTTCCTATTAATGTTTTCATTTTTTCCTCCTACTATTGGCTGACTTCTCATCAGCTTGGTTTGATTTTTAAAATTTCTTTCTTATTAATATAATTATAATTTGATTTCGATATCAACACCTGCTGGTAACTCTAATTTCATTAAGCTATCAACTGTTTTTTGTGTTGGATAAAGAATATCAATAACTCTTTTGTGTGTTCTCATTTCAAATTGTTCTCTTGAATCTTTGTGTTTGTGTGGAGAACGTAATATTGTTACGATTTCTTTTTCTGTTGGAAGTGGAATAGGTCCTGAAACTTTTGCTCCTGTTCTCTTAGCAGTATCAACTATTTTTTCAGCTGACTGATCTAAAACAACATAATCATAAGCTTTTAATCTTATTCTGATTTTGTCACTTCCTACTTTTGTGTTTGATGTTGCCATTTTTAAATTTCCCTCCTTAAATAATATTATGGCTAACGGCAAGTTATCAACGTACCCTGGTGTTTCTTTTAACCCCATTTTTTAATCCAAGCCATCTTTAGTATTCAAAATTTAATTGAAACATAATTGTCTTGGATAAGTATGTACATTTATCAAACTTATCGCCTGGTCTATGCCTAGACATGCTCCACAGAAGTTCCCTCCGCTTTTAGCGTAGGCACATTCTGCTTCTTCGCTTTATCTCATGCTAAACAATTATACTACGGCTACAAGTCTTTGTCAACACTTTTTTGTATATTTTTTACATATTTTTCACATAAAAAAATAGAGGCATTTTTTGCCTCTTTTATTTATATATTATTCTATTTTATTCAACTAACAATGAACATTCTATATTAGTTTTTCCAGAAAGAACTCCATTATTATATTTTAATAAACTAACTGTAGGATCTCCTGTTGCATGTGGAATTTCCAAAACAATTTCCATTATTCCATCATTATCTACATCTATTGTCTCTATATTATTAATACTTAAATAATATTCTGCATTTGCTCCTTGTTTCCATTTACTTTTTTCAATCGATGCTAAATCAGCTACTTTTGCACCTTTAGAATCTATTAAAGTTATTTTTGAATATCCTGTTGTTTTGTTTGCTAAAACTAATATATATTCTTCAACACCATTTCCATCTAAATCTACAATTAAAGTTTTTATTGAATCATAATCAGATACTTTGGGATTATTATCAGAAACTATTGTTGGAATTGTATTTACAACTTTTACATTTCTTGGTATAGCATTATAATCTTCTGAAATTGCAACTTTTCCTACACTATCAATTTTTACTAACCCATCAAATAGTTGACTAGAAAAGATTCCTAATTTAGACTCTTGAAAACTATAATTAGCATAACTATAATATGTAATTATATATTTCTCACTTTCATCTTTTGTACTATCTATATATTTTAATGTTACCTCATCCATCTTGCTTGTATCTAATATTAACCCATTATACAATACAACCAGTGATTCATTCATTAATTTTTTTGTACTTTCATCTGTTGTTGTAGCGGCTTCTCCCGAAGCCACCACATCAGATAATGCTGAATCTATAATATTAGCTACAGTTGTATCTTCGTCAACTTTATCTTCTATAACATTTTCTGTAGCTGTTAAATTAGAAATTATTTCATTATATTGTTTATCATATTCATCTTTAGCAGAATGTATTAAATAATATGTTAATGCTCCTGTTCCTATAACAACTATTATAAAAGCTACTAAAACAAAGTTCCCTAAAGTTCCTATTTTTAATTTGAAATTTTCTTTTTCAGAATTTCCATTATTATTTTCTGATGTTTCTTTATTTTCTTCCTTGCTTTTTTCTTTATCTTCAATATCTTTTTTATTAAGCTCTTCCATAAGTATCTCCTTTTTATATCTTTTGAATTGTATCATACTTAACTTAATAATGAATACTTTTTCACAAAAAATTTACAGTAACTTATAATATTTTTGCACTATTTATATATTCAACAACTCTTGAAATTTCACTTGCCATAGTATCTTGATATTTCGGTTCTTCTTTTGTTGCCTTTGATGCAAGATCATAACCATATTTATTCAAGAATCTATATGTTTCAATTTCAATTCTGTCCATTTTAGATATTTTTTTATTTTCTAATGGTAAATTTTTGCCTTCTTTGTCTTCTATTATATTTTGTACTTTTGATTCTAATATTATAAAGTTCTTTCTTAATTCGTCTGCCATATTTTTTAATTCATTTACATCATCTTCAATTAGTTCATCATCTTCATTTTCTAAAATAAACATTTGAATTTCAGCCATTAATTCATGGATACTATAATTGTATGCTAAACTCATATTTTTAGAAAGTGTTCTTCTTATAGCCACTTGTCTTATTTCTATTTGTTCAATCATAAAATCATCTAATTTATTTTGACCAGTAAAGAATCCTATAAATCTACTAAATCCACCTTTTTCTTCAATTATTTCAAAATCATCCTTTAATTTTTTTAGTTCAGCTTCTCCTCTTAATTCTCTGATTCTCTCAGCAATTCCTCTTTTTAATTCATTTTCTTCGATTATTGCCATTTCATCAAATCTTGTCGCTTTACTATTTCTTGCAGCAATTTTGGGATTATTTAAATAATTAATTAATGTACTTATTTGTATGTTTTGGCTTGATATCTTTTCTAGATTTTCTTTTTTGTTTTCTTCATCATTTTCACAAATATCATTTACGTTTTCAGCAATTTTTTCAACCAAATCTAATAATACAATTGTTACTTTTTTCATTTCAAACGCATTATTAAGTGCACTATATACAGATCCCATATTTCCTGCAATTTTAGCATGATTTTGTTGTTTAGTAATTAATTCTTTTATATCTTCTTGTAATTTTTTTACCATTTCTATGTTTTCATTACATTCATTTTTTACTTGAGTAACAAACTCTTCTGGTAATTCTTCTTTTTCTGTTTTTTCTTTTCCACCTTTTATTGCAGAAACTGTATCTTTTATTAATTTAACAATTTTTGTCTCTTGTAAATCTACTTTTGCTTTTGGCTTTTCTTTTATTTCTTCGATTATTTCATTAGAAACTTCTTCTATTTCTTTATTGGTATTTTCTTCTTCGTTTTCTTCTAGTTCTTCTTCAACCTCTTCTTTGTTTTCTTCTAATTCTTTTTCAGCATCTTCTTTTTCTTCTAAAGATTCTTCAGATGATTCGATTTCTTTTGTTTCATCTTCAATTTCTTTTTCTTCAACAATTTCTGGTTCATCTATTTTTTCTGATTCTAAGTTTTCTTGTTTTTCTTCTTCATCATCTTGAACAAACATATTTTCAATTTCTCTACATTCAGCAATCATATAAACTGCAATATTTCTTTTCCACATATTAATGAAATTAATATATTCTTTTCTTATTTCAAACATGCTTGTTGATAATTTTTTTAGTTCAGCTAATTCTCTTTGAATTCTTTCGATATCATCATAATCAATTTCAGCTTCACTATCTGAAGATTCTTTTTCTTCCATTTCAATTTCATATTTACTAAGTAATTGTTCTAATTTACGAACATTTTCGAAATTGATAGCATTTTCTTTTTCAAGTTCAATACATTCTAATAGTTTTCTTTTTATTGAATAAGCATTTTCTAGAATATATTGATATAAACCATTTCTTTCTCTTTCTGTTAAAGCATCTAATTCTTGTTTTTCAAGTTCAACATTATATACTTTTACAGCTTTTGAATTTTTTTCTATTTTCTTTTCTTTATCTTCTTCTATAAATTTTACTTTTGTAAATGGTGAAATTATAATTTCATTTTTATATTTTTTCTCTTTTAATACATCTTTTAATACTATATAAGGTATTGATTTCTCTAATACAATATTTATACATGCAGGTCTATTCCACATCGCAGAATATACATTTATTGCATCTTCTTCGCTTTCTGTTGAACTTAACATTCTATCTATATATAGCTCTGATTTTATTCTCTCTATTTCAGAAAGATTTGTTCCTCTATAAATTCTCTTTTGAAAAATCTTGAATCTTTTTCCATAGTGGTTTTTCAAAATTAATTTATAAATTAACTTTAAATCTTTTAAATATTCAATTATAGATTCTCTGTCATATGATATAGTTACTACTTTATTTTCTACATCCTCACTTAATAAAGCTATGTCTGTTTCAGCATTGCTTACAAGCATTTGATTTATAGCTTCATAATTCTTCTCTTTGTATCTTTTTAGTGCATTTATTTCTTCATCTGTAATATTGAAATCCATCATTTGTACCACCTTATATTTTTTCACAGTATAATTTTATCATTTATATATTTTTTTAGCAACATTTTTATAACATTTTTTAATGTTTGTTTTAATATTTTCACAAAGTTTTCAAGTACTACATATTCCTTGTGTTTCAAGCTTTTTTTAAATTTAATACAAATAAAAACGTTAAACAAATTGTTTAACGTTTTATTATTCTATTTTAACAATTCTTTAGCTTTATTTAATTGTGTATCTATTTCATTTTCATAATCTAATTCTACTTCATAATCAGGTTTTACACCAACTTTATTTATTTTATTTTTCTTTGGTGTAAAATATTCACTAACGGTTAATTTTAATACGCTTCCATCTTGTAAAGGAATTACACTTTGAATAACACCTTTTCCATAAGATGTAGTACCAACAACTTCAGCAACATCATTTTCTTTTAAAGCCGCAACTAAAATTTCTGATGCACTTGCAGAATATTCATTAATTAATACTACCATTTCACAATCAATTATAGGATCACTTTTTGATGTACTAATTTCTTCATTTCCTTTGGCATCAATTGTGATTAATTCAATTGCATCTTTTGATAACATCATATCTGCAATTTGTAAACATTCATTTACTAATCCACCTGTATTATTTCTTAAATCTAGTATAATTTTTTTTGCACCTTGTGATTTTAAATCTTCATATGCTGATTTAACTTCTTGAGCACATCCTTCATCAAATGTTAATAACGCCATATAACCAACATTATTTTCTAACATTTCTGTTTCTACATGATATACTTTTATAGCTTTTCTTTCAATTTCAAAATCTAAATATTCTTCTTCTCTTAAAACCGTAATCTTAACTTTAGTTCCTTCTTCACCTTTTATTTTTGATGAAACTTCATCTGTTGGAATTCCAATTACACTTTCATCATTAACATATACAATTATATCTCCACTCTCAAGACCAGCTTCTTCTGCTGGTGTATCTTTTATTGGTGAAACTACAACTACATTGCCATTTTTATCTGTACTCATGTAAATTCCTATTCCAACATAATTTCCTAATGAATCGGCTTGATATTCTTCCCATTCTTTTGCAGTCATATATTCAGAATATTCATCACCTAAACCATTTACATATCCTTTAATAGTTTCATCCATCATTTTTTGTTCATCAATTTCTGTATATCCAACATATGTTTGATTAATTATAGATCTAAAATTTTTTAATGTTTCTGCTATTGCCTCTATATTTTCATCTGCATTTTGAGCAACATCTTCTTTTTCAAAAAGATTTCTTGTATAATAAAACATTGTAAATTCTGATGAAATAACCGCAACACACAATGCAACAATTATCATTATAATAATATATTTTATTTTTATACTTCTTTTTTCTTTCTCAAACTCTTCAATTTTGTTTTCTTCCATGTATTTTTAATTAGTAAAACTAATCTCCTTTCGTTTAAATAAACTTAAACCAGCCTATGGTAAGTATGGTGTTGGATTTACAGGGCTACCACCAATACGAACTTCAAAATGTAAGTGAGGACCACTTGAATTTCCTGTTGATCCTACTTGCCCTATTTGTTGTCCTTGTGAAACATTTTGCCTTGGAACTACAGTTCTTGATCCAGAAAGCATATGTGCATATAATGTCATAGTTCCATCATGATGATCAATAATTACATATTCACCATAACTTCTATAATTTCCTTTAGAATTTCTTAGTGCTGTAGATGTAATTACAGTACCAGATTTTACAGCAAGAACTGGTGTTCCAGAACTACATGCAAAATCCACACCTGTATGACCTTTATATCCATAATATCCTGTTGTTATATTTCTTTTTGTTCTTCCTGGTAATGGCGATGTATATCCAGCTGCACTTGGAGCAACTATTTCACCTGTATAATTAGAAGCTATTTTGGCAAGTTGGGCTTGAATAGCTCTTTTATCTTCTTCAAATTCTTCAAGTTGGGCTTGTAATTCTGCTTCTTCTGCAGTTAATGTTTTCACAACATTTTGTTTTTGACTTACAGAACTTGCCAAACTTGTTTTTTTACTTTCTATTGATTGTTTTGTTGTTTCTAATTCAGTTTTTGCAGATTCTAAATAAGCTTTTTCTGCTTCTATTTGTTTTTTTGTATTATCTATTTTTTCTAATAATGCTTCATCAGCTTCTGCCATTTGTTCTATTAAATAATAGTTTGATATAAAATCACTAAAATCTTCAGAAGCAAGTAAAACATCCAAATATGTAGTTTCTCCTGATTCATATAAAGCAACTAATCTTTGTTCTAATAATTCTTTTTGAGTATTATATTTTTCTTCTTGTTCTACTATATTATTTGTTTTCTCTGTTATTTGAGCATTAACTCCAGTTAATTGTTCTTGTAATTTTGTTATATCATTTTCATATCCAGAAATTTCCGAATTTAATGAATTAATTTGACTTAATGCTGCAGACATTTGAGATTTTACTCCAGCAATTTCTGTATTTGTTTGTTCAATTTTTGAATCCAAGTCACTTTGTTGATCTCTTAATTCTTGTGTTGTTGCAGCATAAGTTACACTAATCCAGCCACACAACATAACTAAAATTACCAACATAATAAATATTATTCTTATTTCTTTCTTAATATTCATACTACTTTTTTATACTAAAAATTAGTATATTTCCTCCTAATTATTTTTTTCTTTAGGTATCATTTTGTTATAAAATTGTATTTGTATCTTTATCTGATTCAAATTCTACAGTTATTTCTTCTTTTGTTTTATTTTCAGAAACAGTATTATTTTTATCATCCTTTTTATTATTTGTTGAATATGAAGTTATATAATCAAGTGGTTCAACATAAGCACCATTTATTCTTACTTCAAAATGAGCATGTGGTCCTGTTGAATACCCTGTACTTCCAACTTTTAAAACTGGAGTTCCCTGATATAATACATCTCCAACATTTACTAAAATCTCATCACCATGAGCATAAAGTGTTGTAATTCCTCCACCATGATCTATTATAACCATATTTCCATATGCTCTATTATAACCAGCATATGTTACTATACCATCATTGGCAGCAATAAAATGAGCACCCCTTGGAGCACCTATATCAACACCAGTATGAAGCTTGTATATTCCAGTTATAGGATGTGTTCTCATACCAAAGCTAGAAGTTATTCTTGTATATCCTGGAACTGGCCATGCCATTGCACCACCAACATATTCTTCACCAACATTTGCTAATGCCAATAATCTAATTTCTGTTTCTATTTCAGCAATTTGATTTTGATATTCTTCAATTGCTTGATGTAATTCTTTTTCTTCTTCTGAAAGTTGTTTTAATCTATTATTTTTAATAACTCCCATATTCGCAAGTGATATTGCATGTTTTTCTCTAGTTTCTTTAGATGCAGTTAATGCTAATTTTTTTACATCTAAAGATTCTTTTAATTTTTCATTATAAATTCTCTCTGCTTCAACAGTTTCTAATAATTCATTATCAGCTTTTGTTATTTCTTCTATTAAATAATAATTTGATAATAATTCTGTTATTGATTTTGAATTCAACAATAAATCCAAATAGCTAGTATCACTCATTTCATACATAGCAACTAATCTTGTTTCTAGTAAATTTTTTAATTTTGTATATCTTTTATCAGATTGTTCTAATTCATACTCTGCTTTTTTTATATAAAGTAAAATATTTCCTTCTTGAGCTTCTAGAGTTTCAATTTCCATTTGTTTATCTACAATTTGTTGATTAATTTCAGCAATTTCTGCTACAGTCGAAGTTAATTCACTTTCTATAAATTGTATTTGAGCATTTGAATTTTCAATTTCTGATTCTAAATTATTTTTTTCTGTTTGAAGAGCATCTAATTCTGTCTCATCATTTTCTTCTTCAATAATCTCTTCTAAATTTTCTACTCCACCAAATTCTTGTAAAGTTTCATTTTCTTCTGAAGTTGATATTTCGAATCTATTTAACAAATCTTGCATTTGTTCATTTTCAGAATTTTCTTCTATTTCTACAGTTGTTGCATCTGTTATTAAGGTAAGATTGAATATTAAACAAAAAATTAGAAAAAATATTAAATTGACTTTAATAATTTTTTTCATTATTTTGATTATACCTCCAAATATTTTTTCATAGACATAGAACTTCCTATAACACCAATTCCAATTCCTAAGACAGCATACACAACGCTTATTATTTTTGCTATTTCAGAAAAACTTAATAATGTTATATTCATCTTTTGTAAAACTTTTGAAGTTTCAATACTTTGAATAACAAAATCATATAATAAACCAATTATTAAAAGAGTAATAATGGCAGCTATTATTCCAATTATTATACCTTCAACAATAAATGGCCATCTTATAAATTCGTTTGTTGCACCTACATATTTCATTATTGATATTTCTTTTCTTCTTGCATGAACTGTAAGTTTTATTGTATTTGAAATAATTGTTATTGATATTATTAATAACACACCAAAAATAACACCAATTGCAATTCTAACAGCTTTTACAATTGTAATTAATGTGTTTATAGTGTTATCACTACTTGTAATATTTTTTATTATAGAATCATGTGTAGTTGATTCTTCTATATCTAAATCAACAACTTCTTCGCTTCTTCCTTGTGTTGCTATTTTAGCACCGATTCTTTCAATTTCTTTTTGAATTTCATCTAATTTTTCTAAATCTGTTAATGTTACAACAAATGAAGCTGGGAATATATTATTTTCACCTTCATAACCAGTCATAAGTTCTTGATTATCTTTAAAACGCGATTTCATATCTTCTAATGCTTCTTGTTTATTTTTAAATACAACAGTATTTACACCATCTAAAGCTTTAATCTCTGTTTCTAGTTGTTGTCTTTGTTCATCTGTTGTTTCATCCCAAATAAATACATTCATTCCTTGTTTCATTTGAACTTGTTCAAGCATATAGTTTACATTAACACCAATTGCGAAAAACAGACCAAATAAAAACATTGTACAAACCATAGTCATAATTGATATAACTGATGATTTTTTATTTTTAAATATATTTCCAAAACCTTCTCCAATTAAATAAGAAAAACCATTATATCTCACTATTATAACCACCTTTTTTATCATCTCTTACGATTATACCTTTTTCAATTTGTATAACTCGTTTTTTCATTGTATTTACAATATCTTCTGCATGTGTTGCCATAACAACAGTTGTTCCTCTTGCATTTATATCATTTAGAAGATTCATTATATCCCAAGCTGTTTCTGGATCCAAGTTTCCAGTAGGCTCGTCTGCAATAATCATTGATGGATTATTAACTAAAGCACGAGCTAAAGCAACTCTTTGTTGTTCTCCACCAGACAATTCGTTCGGATAACATTTTGCTTTATTACTTAATCCTACAAGAGATAATACAGTAGGAACTTGTCTTCTTATATGTTTAGGTGTAGCTTTAACAATATACATAGCAAAAGCTACATTTTCATATACTGTTTTATCTGGAAGTAATCTCAAGTCTTGAAAAACAACTCCCATACTTCTACGTAAGAATGGAACTCTTTTTGATTTCAAAAAAGTTATATCTTTTCCATTTATTATTATGTTTCCTTTTGTTGCTTCTTCTTCTTTTAAAATTAATTTTATTAATGTTGATTTTCCAGAACCTGATTTACCAACTAAAAATGCAAATTCCCCTTTATCTATAGTGAATGTTGCATTATGAACAGCTTCAGTTCCAGTATCATATATTTTACTTACATTTTTAAATTCTATCATTTAAATATTTTGCACCCTTTCTTTCGCAATTTCCCCAATATAATTTTATACTCCTACATAATATCAATAAACATTAAAAATTGCAATACTTCATACCTATTATTTACACTCATTTTTCATTGTTTTTTTATAAAATTTAATAATATTTTTTAGTTATAATTTTAATATAATTAATGGTATAAAAACTTGTATTTTATCACTTATAAAAAACAAAAATACCGAAATAGATAAACTATTTCGGTATTTTTAAATTATATTTACTTAAAATATTTTTCCAGATCTTTCTGTATCATCTTCTATTGGTGTATCTGGAAGTTCTTCAAATACATAATCTTTGTATTGAGTTTCACTTGAAGTAGAATATTCTATTGGAGTCGAATCTGTTGTTGAATTATTTAAAATTTTCAAATCAAATAATAATCTTTCATTATTTTCATAATCTACAGCAAGCACAAATTTCAAACCTCTTGTTACTTGTTTTATAGATTCTGGTATTATTATATATTGTTTTAAAATTAATTCGTCTCCTTTAAGAACTTTTAAACTATTTACAAATTCTAAAAATGTTTCTTTATTATCGATTCCAAGTTCTCTTTTTATTGTTAATGCATTATTATCATAATATTTAGCAATTTTCGCTTCGTCAAAGTCATCTCCAAATTCTAAATAATATTCTTCAATAAAATCTTCAACAAATAGGTTCATCGCTTTATAAATACTTTGAGTACTTACAGTTCCATTATATTTTGCAAATAATGGAGAAACATTTTCTGGCATTTTTGATATTGACCAATTAGGGTCATCTTTATGTATGTAATTTATTCTATTTTCAACTGGATTAGTTAATGCCATTAGCATAATTACTATTGCTATTAATCCAATCACAGCACATATCAATATTACTCTTCTTAAAGCTCTCATATTTACTTTTACTTTTTTACTCATATGTTCCTCCACTAAATTTATTTTGGTTGGAATCCAACGTAACTATAATCTTTTGTTCTTACCCATTGTTCAATGTCATCTACATTTAATTTACCTTCACAAATTCTTAATGCAATTTCTGGTTCATTAAATGCTCTACCTTTGTTTTCATTTCCATCTGGGTTTTGATTTGCTGTTGATTTTGTGTTAGCAATTATATTTCTACATTTTAATATAATTGCTTCATCACTAGCTTCTGGATTTTCTTTTAACCATGTATTAATTTTTGCTCCAGCACCCCATAATCTTATATGCATTACAATACCTTGTACGCAAGATCTTCTTTCTGCTAACCATGGGAAATCTTTAAGTAATGGTTCTAACCATTGTTCTTTTGCTATTTCCATTTGAAGTGCTAAGAATGCTTCTCTGTTTGTATTACATATTTCATCTAATGCTGCTTTTATCTTAGAATCTGATTTATATGTTCCTTTAGTTCTACCAATATCATCCGCACATTGTGTTGGTGTCCAATCAACAAATGCTCCTAAAGGTCCACATAATGAAGGATCCTTTTTAATTGCTTCTTTACAAAATGCTGGTATATTATTTGTTCCAGAAGTTTCTAGTGAAGTCCATTGAACAATACCTATTGCAGTTTCTCCTGCTGAACATACACCAACACATTCAGGTCCACCATTCTTCTCATCATCACAAGCACCACTTTCAAATGGTATGAAGAAGAATAATTCCCAATCATTTGGTTCTGCTCTTTCTAGTTCATCTAATTTCATATAATCTTCAACATTTTCTACATCAGTTTGTTTACTATTTTCTTCTGTTCCATTTACCATAATTGTTCTTACATAATTACCAATAATCTTATCTAAGTTACCAACTTCAGGATCTGGTTCTCTTTCATTTAGATAATCTTCACTCATGTAATCCTCTAATTGTTCACCTCTTAATGAAAGTATCACTTCTCTATCTGTATAAGTTCTACCAAGAATTGTACCTTCTTTAATAAATATTGCAGATTCAGAACCTTTACTAATTTCCATTGCATATGCTGCATCCATTATCATAGCTTCTTTTATTAAATTCTTCTCGTTTGCTTTTTCACTTGCAACATTATGTCCTTCACCTTTTTCTAATCCTGATTGAACTTTATCTCCAGGTTTTTCTATTTTACTTAAACTTACTTTAAAATCATCTATTGATAAATCATATTTTGATGTATTTTTACCTTCAAATGGTAATTTTTTCTCATCAGCAAAATGTTCATCTTCATCTGAATCAAAGTCAGGATCTGGAAGTTGTGGTTTAAATCCTTCAACCGTAACAATGTAACCTGCAATACCACCATATTCATAATCTTCCATCATATCTCTATATGCTAATAATGTTTCATTCATGAATCCATTACTCTTCTTCAACATTGCATCTAATTCATCTTGAGTAGTAATTTCTTCTAATGATAATGTTGAATCATATGCTAACATTTTCTTTTCTAATGCTTTATAATATTCTCTATTTAAAACTAAGATTTTAGCATATCCAACTTCTTCTTCAACAATTCTACCATTTATTGCTTCTGATTCATTTGTTGAAGCATTTGGATCTGGTTCTGTTGGTGTTGTTGTAATATCTGTAATACCTTTTTCTTCATTTACTTTATCTTCATATGTTGATTTGAATTTTTGATCTAAATTTTCTCTAACAATTGTATCATATTCTAATAAGATACCTGTTACAGGAGAAACAACTGCTTCATTACCTTCATAACCTTCATATATTCCTACTTCTTCTTTAGCCCATGGTAATCTTATAGCTTGTTCAGCCCATCCCCAAGATTTTGCTTGAGTAGCAATTCCTATTGCAGAATATGCACCACCTTCTGTTGCTCCAACATCAACTTGATGTCCACCATTGTATTGTACAAAAGCTTCACCTTTTTTCTCTCCTACAATTTCAATATGTGATGCAGAATATAAAATATCTCCTGGTTCTAAGTCTTCACCATTCTCAATAATTTCGCCATCTAAATATTTAACTATATATTCACCTAAACTATGTGCACCACCTACACCACCGTCTTCTGAAATTAATCCAACGTTTTGTAATGCCCATTTTACTAATCTATCACAACATACGTTGTTTGCAAATTCTGCTTTTGATTTTTCAAATGTAGCGGCTAAGAAATGACCAGGTCTTCTCTTATCATTTCTATGAACATCATGTTTACAGTGGTTAGCAGGACAGTCACATACTGCTTCACCAGCCCTTGAACTAGGTACTCTTCCACTTTGTTTAAAACAGATACCATATGTATCATATAAACCAGAACATTCATCTGGACATGCACATTCACCTCTATAGTCTCCATCCCCTGGTTCACTATATACACAATAGTCATATCCAACCATATTCATATATTCGCACATTTCTCTTGTTTCTTTTAAAAATTCATCTAATGTTACATTTTGTGCTTTTCTTGTACCTTTTGGTTCTCTTTCTCCAGTTCCATCATCATAATCACCAACTTCTGTTGTGTTTATTTGATTTGCGGACATTGTTAATCTTCCTTCACTATTAACTCTTGATGCTAACATTGTATTTGTTCTATTAGAAACTGTAACAGAACTTGCTAATCCCTCTGAAGAACCGCCATTATTTGGCATATTTTTTAGTTCTTCGTTTACAATTTCTTCTATTGTATATTTTTTATTTGCTTCTATATCATATTTTGAATGTACCATTGTTCCAAATCCGCCATCCATTTTATCAATTGTTCTATCTGGATATCCAGCAGAACCAATCTCAGGAATTATAAATGATAACAATCTTGGAACACCTTCTGTTAATTCTTCTTTTGTATAATATCCTAATTCTACTACTAACTCTTTAAAATCTCTATAAATATAATCTGCATCTAATGTATGTGTATTTTCTAGAATTGAGAATGCATTTAAAGCATCTTGCTCAAGAGTTACTGCACTTGCATAATTTCTAACTTCATATGATCCTTCTTTACCATCAATTGTTACTGATAATGTCGAATTATATTCATCTTCTGTTAGTGGTCCATATTTTGGTTGTAAATTATTAATATCAAACCAACTTGAATTTAATCTATCTTTGTATATTTTTTCTCTTAATGCTGTTATTATTTCAGCAGTTTCATAACTTCCATCATATTGGAAATATTTATTTTGTAAAAACATTTTCTTGATTTCTGAATTTGTTTCTGTTCTTACACCTTCACCAACTTGTATTATATTACCTTCAGTCATCATATTTAAATAAACGTTCTCATAAACTTCTGCTGAATAGTCTGATTTAAAATCATCATAAGAATTATAATAGCTAGATATTGATTGATATCCTGTTTGAGTCAATGTATCACTTTCTTTATAAGCACTCCAAACAGATCCATCTTGTTCCCATCCTAAATCTTCTAATGCGTCTGTATCACCATCTTCAATTACAATTGCTTTTTTAGCTACTGCTAATCCAACATCTTTTGCTTCATCTATATCAGCTACATAGTAATAATAGTAACCATCATCATCTGTTTTTAATTTATCTTTTTCAAGTTCTTTTACAGCCATTTCTTTATTAATTGATTCTGTCACTTCTGTTTCATCTTTAGTATATTTACCGTCTTTATTTATAACATACCAAATAAAATTTCCAGCAAGTTCATCAGAATCTTCATAAGTTTTATATAAAGTCCATCTTTCTCTCATAACGGCTTCATAATCATAATCTTGAACAACTATATTAGCTTCTTTAATTCTTTCTTTTTCAGATTCTACAGAAGTACTAATATCCTCTGGTCTTATAAAATATACATCTCTATACCAGTGATCCATAACAGATTCAATGTACGGTTGATAAGCTTTAAATTTACCATCATATGTTGCTTGTAATGCTTGAACTACAGATTTTGCTTTTTTCTTACATTCCTCGCAAACTTCTTCTGCAACAATTTTCTCATCTAATACACTTTCATCACCATCATATACATCTGAATCCCAATCTTCATCATCGTCTATCTCTCCATCCTCATCTTCATCAGCATCAGCATAAAGACCATCACCTAATTTATCTGAATCTGTATCTGTACCAAATAACCATCCTAAAAATGTTTTTTCATATTCATCATCATCTTGAGTAAAATGTTTTTTTCCATCTGGTCCTAAAAGTAAAATTTCGCCTTTGTAGTCTCCACCTGTAACAACATAAATCGTTCTCTTTTTACAAGAATCACAATTACCAATTATATCTAATCCTAAATCATATAATGCAATAGCTTCTTTAGCATCTATTGATAAGTTATCAAGCCAATTTAAAAATTGACCTACAATCCCTGGATCACTATAAGAATTTATTACCCTTTCTACTTGATCCCATGTTATCATTTTTGTGCTACCTTTATATCCAGACATTATTTTTCCTGAAATATCTTTTAATATAAGGTTTACATTTGTATTGAAGGATGTTGCCATATCATATGCCAAATCCGGTTTCATCGTTGCTTTATGAATTGCAAGTAAAAACTCTAATGGCATACCATATCTACCAGTCCAACCATCTAAACTATATTCAATAGGTCTATTACCATTAAATATATTAGACCTTTTAATAGTCATTGTACTAGATTCAACATTTATATTTATAGCAGCATCATTAAAGAAACTATACATATTGATTGGATCGCCTCTTGTGCCTAAACCTTGACCTTTATCTTGCTTATAAAATACAAGCATACCTTTTCCAAAAGCTTCTATATTGGCATCAGTAACACCTAACCAATCATATAAAGGTCCAAATACAGTATTAATTAGTTTATACGCACCTGCATATATTCCACCTGCAATTTGTTCTACCGCACCTAAAAAACCATCAAAATAATTTGCATCAGTTACTAAGTTTTCATTTTTTATTGTATAAATATAGTTATCTGACATTATGTATGTAAAAATGAAATCACTTTGTGCCATAATAACTTGACCATCTTTTCCGTCTCTTGTCCCTCTTATTACACCTTGAACTTCATCTATATAATAACCCTCATCTAAATTTGCTGCATTAACAATAAGGAAATTCTCGTTATCAATATCTTCTTCTGTCTCATAATATTTAGTTAGGAAACCATCTCCTTTTAAATCCCACCCCATATCATCAAGATAATCCAATGTTTTATATACTTGTTCATTATCTATCATTTGGGTGGTGTCCGCACCAAATAAAGCCGCCAAGAAATTACCAGCTTCTTTAAATAGTCCTTTTAAGTTATCCATAACCATACCAGGCATGGTTACTAAAAACATAAAAACACCAATCATTATAATTATTAAAACAATTACTAAAATTATTATTGCAACAGCTATCCACACATATGGTCCACCAGCAGCAATTGCTCCACCAGCAGCGGCAGCTGTTCCTCCTGCAGCGGCTGCTGTTCCTCCTGCGGCAGCGGCTGTTCCTCCTGCAGCGGCAGCTGTTCCTCCTGCAGCGGCTGTTCCTCCTGCGGCGGCTGTTCCTCCTGCGGCGGCTGTTCCTCCTGCGGCAGCTGTTCCTCCTGCGGCAGCTGTTCCTCCTGCAGCAGCTTCTCCTCCTGCGGCGGCTGTTCCTCCTGCAGCAGCTGTTCCTCCTCCTGCTGCACCACCTGTACTTGCTGCACTACCACTGGCTGTTCCACCACTTGCAGCGCCACCTCCAGCAGTACCACCACCTGCTGTGCCACTTTCTGCAGCACCACCTGCTGTACTTCCACTTCCAGCTGTTGAGCTACCTCCTGTACTCGAACTTCCATTTTGAGTAGAAGAACCTTGTTGCTGTTGTTGTTTTTGTTTTTCCAATTGTTCTCTTACTTTTTTGGTTGTATCGTTAGAAGACCCACTGTCTCCATCATCTTGTTGTTTTTCTTCTTCTGGATCAAGATCCTCCATTTCTTCTTCGTCTGGATCTTCGTCTAAATCATAAAAATAATTCATATCTTTACATTCCTTTTTCTATAAATATACCTATATACTATATTATACCATTTCTAGGTTTATTTTTCAACAAAATATTACAATGTAACAAAAAAGATAACAATATTTTACATTGTTATCTTTTCCTTTATATTTCAAGCTTTTTAAAACATTTATATTTTTATTTTTTATATTTTTTTGTAATATTAGCATTCTAATTTGTAAATAAAATTTATCTCATTTTTGCACATCAAAATTTAATGAAAAATATAACATTTTTTTAATTATTTTTTTATATTTTCTATTATTTCTTTACTTGTTAATCCAAAATATTTTAATAACTCTGATGCACTTCCAGATCTTCCAAAACAATCTTTAATTCCCATTCTTATAAGCTTACTTGGATAATTTTCAACAAGTACTTCTGCTACGGCAGAGCCTAATCCACCAATTACGCTATGTTCTTCTACAGATATTAATTTCTTAGTTTCTTTAGCACATTTTATGATAATTTCCGAATCAATTGGTTTTATTGTATGAAAATCTACAACTCTTATATTAATTCCTTCTTTTTCTAGTTCTTCTTTTGCTTTTAAAGCTTCTGCAACCATAATACCTGTTGCAAATACTGTAGCATCTGTACCATCTCCAAATTGAATTGCTTTTCCAAGTTCCAATTTCTCATCATTTTCATGAATTACTGGTGTTGATGCTCTTCCAAATCTTATATATACTGGTCCATCTATTTTTGCAGCTTCTCTTACGGCCCATTGAGCTTCAACATCATCTGCTGGAGATATAACTGTCATATTTGGTAATCCTCTCATTAAATTTATATCTTCAAGCATTTGATGTGTTGCACCATCTTCTCCAACTGTTATTCCACAATGTGTTGCACATATTTTTACATTTAAATTTGGATAGCAAATGCTATTTCTTATTTGATCATATGAACGTCCTGTTGCAAAAACTGCAAATGTACTTGCAAATGGTATTTTTCCGCATGTTGCAAATCCTGCTGCTGTAGCAACCATATCTTGTTCAGCAATTCCCATATCAAAAAATCTATCTGGAAATTCTTTTGCAAACATATTTGTTTTTGTTGCACCAGCTAAATCTGCATCTAATACAACAACATTATTATTTTCTTTTCCTAGTGTAACTAAAGCTTCTCCATAACTTTGTCTTGTAGCTTTTTTATTTTCAAAATCCATAATATTTCCTCCTGAAATTTATTTATATTTCAATTCATTTTATATTTATTTTAATTCTTCCATTGCAATTTTATATTCTTCTTCTTTTGGAGCTTTTCCATGCCATCCTGCTTGATTTTCCATAAAAGAAACTCCTTTTCCTTTTGTTGTTTTTGCAATAATTGCTGTTGGTTTTCCTTTTGTTTCCCTTGCTTTAGCAAATGCATCTAATATTTCATCAAAATTATGACCATCTATTACTAACACATTAAATCCAAAACTTTCGAATTTTTTATCTATTGGATATGGATTCATAACATTATCTACACTTCCATCTATTTGTAGATTATTATTATCAATAATTACACATAAATTATCTAATTTATAATGACTTGAACTCATCGCAGCTTCCCATATTTGACCTTCTTGTATTTCACCATCTCCGCAAATACAATATACTCTGTAATCTTTGTTATCTAATTTTCCTGCTAAAGCCATACCATTTGAAATTGATAATCCTTGTCCTAAAGATCCTGAAGTCATATCAACTCCTGGTATTTTTTTCATATCAGGATGTCCTTGAAGATAGCTATCTACTTTTCTAAAAGTATTTAAGTCTGCCTTTGAGAAAAATCCTTTTTCTGCAAGTGTTGAATATAAAGCTGGTGAGCAATGCCCTTTTGATAAAACAACTCTATCTCTATTTTCATTTTTTGGATTATTAACATCTATATTTAATTCTTTAAAATATAATGCAGTAAAAACATCTGTAATAGATAATGAACCTCCTGGGTGACCTGATGCTGCACTATATACCATTTCTACAATACTTCTTCTAATATTTTTTGCCTTCTCTTGTAAATTTTGTAATTCTACTCCATCTAACATATTTTTCTCTCCTTTACGCATTTAATTATGTTGCTTACATTTTAAGTATAAGCAAAATTATTATATATTATTACAACCCTTTTATCAAGGAATTTACTTTTACCATTCTGTGAAATTTTAGTGAATTTGGTATTTTGTTTACATAATTGACTTTGTGGTTCATTCGTGCTATAATCTTTTTCGTAACTATTAACTTTTCTCTTAGTTTGCTAGAACAAGAAAGGCGTCATTATGTGCACAGCAAAACTATCTTTATTAATGACTATCAAAGAAATGGTCGACATCTTAGAAAAATCTGTTGGAGATTTCTACGCAAGTCCTGAAGTCAAAGAAAAATTCAGAAATGTGCTTGAAAATCTTTACACAGAATCACAAAAATCACTGCTAGATCAAGGCATAGATCATCAAACTGATGAAGAAGCCTACGAATTTATCCATCGATTGTATGACTTTTGGTATTTAACTTGTAAGATGCAACACATAAAAAAAGTCGCAGATATCTTCGATATCATCTTAGCCAATCATAAAAATTTATCTGACAAAGAAATCGAGCAAAAATTAGAAGAATCCTTATCCTACAATGTACTGATGGAAACATTAGCATTTACAGTAGATAACCCGAGTTATCAAAAAACTGTTATAGCATTAATAAAAGCAGGAATAGCAAAGACAACTAAATAACGCAAACAAAAAGAGCATCGGAATATTTCCGGTGCTCTTTTTCTATTATTTTTATTTTCTTGCCATAAAACTTGCTTTTAAAATTAACCCTAATCCACCAGCAATCAATAACATCATTATAAGATAATCAAACATAGATGTTGTTGTGAATGTTATTCTGATATTAATTATTATAGATCCAACAATAAATATTGAACCTGCAATTGTTAGTAGTCTAGCAAATATTGATTTTGGATTATTTACAAGCCATATTATTCCAAACATAAGTGGTATTACAACTAGACCTGTTGAAATGCTTAATCCCCCTATTGAAAAGCCATAAAAACCTGAATGAACTACAGCTTTGCTTAATAAGAAAAACACTCCTGCTATTATTAATAGAATTCCCATATAAAATTCTATAAAATCACTTGCTTTTTTTCCATTTTCTTTTGACATATCTTTATTGCATTAAATTTTATTTAATGACTCTCCTCTTTTACAAAATTATATTTTAATTTAATCATATAGCAAATATTTTTTCAAGCAAAAAAACAAGTTTTATTTTACTAAAACTTGTTTTCTTAAATCTATATTACATTGGGAAAAATCCGAATAGGAATTTACTTGGCATATTCCAAAGTACTATCCACCATCCTATCATATATCCCCACCAAGGAATTGATTCTAATAAATTTGCTGTGAAATTCCATATATTAGATCCTGTTGTTTTAATATTATCCCATGTAAAGAATTCTGCAAGTTTCACTCCGAATATAGAAATTTCTGATAAATCTAAACCAAACACATTTGTTAAATCAACTTCCCATCCGAAAATATTTAATATATTTGTTTTATCTGGAAGTTCTGAAACAATTGATATTTTATATGAACTTAAATCATTTCCTTTTAGTTTTACTTGATATGTTTTGGCATGTCCAGCCTCTAAATCTGTAATCTCTACATATTTAGTTGCAGCTAATAAACCTTGTTCACTATATAAATCTATTTTTACATAGTCTGTACATTTAGCTTTAGATTTATTTGAAATTCTAAATTGCATATATCCATTCATGCTTGTTGCTTTTCCAGCATCATTGTCTATTATGATTGTTGGTGAAGATGTAACTTCTCCAGTCATTTTTACATACATATTTTCTATTAATGCATCTTCTAGTAACAATGATAAAAAGAAAAATCCAACTATACCAATAAAATACAAAAAGAATGTTTTCATTCTAGCCATATTATATTTCCCCTTCTTAATTACATAATAACATATATATTATACACCGAATTACATTTTTTGTAAATATTTATTATCAATTTTACCTTATTTTAAGCCATTTATATAATTAGTAATCATAAAAAAACGAAAAAAATGTAATAAACATTTCTTTC
>JAZQTI010000078.1:0-7555 GCA_045630665.1 Candidatus Scatovivens sp. | reverse complement strand
ACTTCTTTTATATATTTTGGCATAATTTCCTCTTTTTCTATTCTTCTCCTGGTACACCTATTATTTGTCCTATTTGTTTTAAAACTTCTTCTACATTTTCAACATTTTTAATTTGAAAACCATTTATGAATCCAGCACCTGGAATATTTCCTTTTCCGTAAACACATAAATCACCATATCCATATTTCTTTTGTCTACGTGTTTGGAAATATCTTACATCTGCAATTTCATCATATTTAACCATTTTTGTTTTATTGATAAATGCAAATTTAAATGTATATACTACTTTTTTCTCATAAAAAACTACTTTTGTTCCAACTGCAATTCTTTTATCAATAAATAATAATACTCCAAAAGTAAGTGCACATATAACAACAACTCCTAGTGCTTCTAATACACCACCAGCAGTTAAACAAACAACAAAAGATAATATAAACACAATAATTAATTCTAAATATCTTGCAAACTCATAAGAAATAGAATATTTTCTTTTTAGTTTTAATGTTTCTTTTGTATCTTTTTTTAAATCCTCTTCTTCTTGATATTCTTTGTAACAATTTTTACAAATATCTCCATCTTTTTTTAATTTAGCCCCACAAATACTACATCTCATAATATTTTACCTTCTCTCTTTTAAAAAATTCTTAAAACATCCTTATAAGACACATAAAGTGATAGTAAAATTAATAGTAAAAAACCTACAGACTGTATACCTAATTCTATTTCTTCTTTTAGTGCTTTACCACGAATTCCTTCGATTACGAGCAATACAATTCTTCCACCATCCAAAGCTGGAATTGGTAAAAGATTTGTTACTCCTAATGATAATGAAATTAAACAAAGCAAATAAACAAAATTGTATATTCCATTTGATTTAACTACAATTTCAGAAATTCCTATTGGTCCTGTCATTTGTTCTAATTTTATTTGTCCAGTAAACAACATTGCTAAACTTTTAAACATAGATTCAACAAAATTTATAGTTTCCCAAAATGCATAATACAATTTTTCAGAAACTGTAGCATCTATTAAAGCAACATTTATACCTAACATATAAATTCCTTCTGAATGCAATGTTGGTTTTACTGTTAATTCAAGCTCTTCATTTGCTCTTTCAACAACTATATTTATTTCACTTCCATCTGCATTTCTTAATGCATCTGTTATATCAGCTTTTAATCTAATCTTTTCACCATTTACTTCTAGTATTTTATCTCCAACCTCTACTGCAGCAAGATTTTCTCTTGCTTCTGGTAATATCTCACTAACAGTAGTTGATATGTTATATCCTGAAAAAACAGATAATATAAAAAATACTATAACAGCAAAAACAATATTAACTATAGCACCAGCTGCTACAATTAGTATTCTGTGACTTATTTTAGCTTTACTAAAAGAACCTTCTTCCTCTGATCTTTCAGCTTCTCCAATCATTTTAACATATCCACCAAAAGGAATTACTCCTAAGCTATATTCAGTTTCTTTTCCTTTTTTAGTAAATATTTTAGGACCAAATCCTATTGAAAATTCTTCAACTTTTACTTTAAATAATCTTGCAGCTAAAAAATGCCCACCTTCATGTATAAATATTAAAAAGCCTAATAAAAATATAACTTTAAAAGCATTTATTAAAAATGTCAAAATTATTTTCCTCCTATAGAATGATTAAACACATCATATATGCGAATGGTGCAATAAACATTACACTATCTATTCTATCTAACATTCCACCATGTCCTGGGAATATATTACTAAAATCTTTAACTTCAAAATATCTTTTTATAACTGAAGCTGAAAAATCTCCTATTTGACCTATTATACTTAATATGAACGCGCAAATTCCTATAAGTAAATAAGAAATATTAACTCCACCTATAACATTTAATAATAGTGTATATAACAAGCTACACACTATAGCTCCAATTGTTCCTGCTACACAGCCTTCTATTGATTTATTTGGGCTTACTTTACTGAATTTTGTTTTTCCAATTTTCATTCCAAACATATATGCAAATGTGTCAGTTCCCCAAGCTGTTAAAAATACATACCAAATTAACATTTTTCCAGACACGTTACCCTCTAAACCAAATATAGCTGGTAAAAATGCTAAAAATGAATATATGTATATTATTCCAATAAATGTAAATGCAACATCTTTAAATGTTATTTTCATATTTGTTACAATTACATGGAAAAATAGTATTAATAATAATACTGGTATTGCAAATAGTAAAACATTTATATACATTTCAATTGGAATCAAATGTAAAAAAGCAATTCCAAGTACAGATAAATAACTTACCCATTTTATTACATGTATATCTTTATTTGCTGCACTTTTTATATATTCATGCATTGCTATACATGCTACTCCAGCTACAATTACATCTATTATGTATTTATTAGCTAAAATTAATACTGCAACAACTATTGGAAAACCAATAACTGCTGTTAAAACTCTTTTCATATTCATTTTTCTAATATCCTTTGCATTTATATTTTATTTTGCACCAAATTTTCTATTTCTTTTTGTAAAAACTTGTATTGCATCTTCTAAATCTTCTTCTGTAAAATCAGGCCATAATTTATCTAAAAATAAAAATTCAGAATAAACTAATTGCCATGGTAAGAAATTACTTGTTCTTAATTCTCCACTTGTTCTAATCATTAAGTCTGGATCAGGCATTCCTTTTGTATATAAATAATTTGAAATTAATTCTTCATTTATATTTTCTGGTAATACTTTATTTTCTTTAATATCTTGAGCAATTGTTCTTATTGCATTTACAACTTCATCTCTACCACCATAGTTTAATGCTATAGTAAATATTATTCCTGTATTATTTTTTGTACTCTCAACAACATTGTCAATTTTATCTAATAAATTTTGAGATAATTCTTTTCTTCTTCCTATTACTCTTATAACTATATTTTCTGTATCCGCCTCTTTTGAAAAAGCATCTAAATAGTTTTCAAGTAATGCCATTAAACTGTCTACTTCTTCTTTTTCTCTTTTCCAATTTTCTGTTGAAAACGCATATACAGTAATATATTGTATTCCTCTTTTATTAGCATATCTAACAACTTTTTTTAATGTTTCAGCACCTTCTTTATGTCCCATTTTAACTGGTAACATTTTCTTTTTAGCCCAACGTCTATTACCATCCATTATTATAGCAATATGTTTTGGTAGTAATTCTTCCATATTTTTGCTCCTTATTTGGTTAATTTTAATGTACAATAATTATTTTTCTCTAGTTGCAATATAAATTGCTAGTTCCTTTAGAAACATTCCTTTTTCTTTATATTGTTCCATTATTTCTGTTGCTTCTTGTGTTATTTCGTTTAATATTTCTTTAGCACGATCCAAACCATATCTACTTACATATGTACATTTTTCTCTTGCCTCATCATTTCCTACTGGTTTACCTAAAATTTCTTCATTTCCTTCAACAGACAATATGTCATCTTTAATTTGGAAAGATAAACCTATTTTGTCAGCATAATCTGATAATTCTTTTATTTTTTCTTCTGGAGCATTAGCAAGTATTGCTCCAATTTTTATAGATGCTTTTATTAATGCACCAGTTTTATTCGTATGAATATATTCTAAATATTCGCTACTTATAGACTTCCCCTCAAATTCTGTATCAATAAATTCTCCCACAATCATCTTATGTACTGCTTCCGAAAATTCTTTGTATGCTCTTAATTTTAAATTTATATCAACACCATTTTCTTCTGTAATATAATCACATATTACTTTGTACGCCTCGTTAAGAAGAGCATCTCCTGCAAGTATTGCAGTTGCTTCTCCATATTTTTTATGATTTGTAGGATTTCCTCTTCTGAAATCATCATTATCTATTCCAGGTAAATCATCATGTATCAACGAAAAATTATGAATCATTTCCATTGCAACAGCAAATGGAAAACATTTTTCATAATCTTTTTTAAATAATTTATAAGCAGCTAGCATAATGGTTGGTCTTATTCTTTTTCCACCAACCATTAAACCATATTCCATAGCTTCATATAATTTTTTCTCTGGATTTTGAGTTGTTCTTACATATAAATTTAATTGTTCATTAATTATTTTTATGTATTCTTTTAGTTCTGTTTTAAAATCCATTTACGATTTTCTCCAATTCAAAAGAAATTATATACTCATTATTTCTTTTTCTTTTTTCTCTAACATTGAATCAATTTCTGCCACATATTTATCTGTTAATTTTTGAATTTTATCTTCTAAATCTGCTTTTTGATCTTCTGTTATTAAAGATTTCTTTTGCTCATCTTTTACAGCATCCATTCCATCTCTTCTTATAGAACGAATACTTACTCTTGCTTCTTCAGCAATTTTTCTTATATCTTTAACTAATTCTTTTCTTCTTTCCTCTGTTAATTCTGGGAAATTTAATCTAATAACTTTTCCATCATTGTTTGGATTTAATCCAATATCTGATGCTAAAATAGCTTTTTCAATTGCTTTTAATACACTTGCATCCCATGGTTGAATAACTATTGTTCTAGCTTCTGGAACAGAAATTCCAGCAACTTGATTAATTGGTGTTTGAACCCCATAATATTCAACACTAATTCTATTTAATATTGCTGGGTTAGCTCTACCAGCTCTTATTTCTGATAAATTTTGTTCAAAAACATCTATTGATTCTTGCATTCTTCCTTCTAATTCTTGTAATTCCATTATTTTTTACTTCCTTTCTTTTTTTGTTTATAAATTTTAAGAAACAACTGTACCTACAGTTTCTCCTTTTACTGCTCTTACAATATTTTCTGGTTCACTAATAGCAAAAACTAATAATGGTATATTATTATCTTTGCATAATGCAGTTGCTGTTGAATCCATTACTTTTAAATCTTGATCTAAAACATCTTTATAAGATATTTTATCGTATTTTACAGCTGTTGGATCTAATTTTGGATCTGCTGAATAAACTCCATCTATTGTTTTTGCTAGTAATATTACTTCAGAATCTGTTTCAGCAGCTCTTAATGCTGCTGCTGTATCTGTTGAGAAGAATGGGTGACCAGTTCCGCAAGCAAATATTACAACTCTTCCTCTTTCTAAATGTTTTGCAGCTTTTCTTTTTATATAAGGTTCTGCTATTTCTCTCATTTCTATAGCAGTTTGTAATCTTGTGTATATACCTCTTGATTCAAGAGCATCTTGAAGTGCTAGGCCATTCATTGCAGTTGCAAGCATTCCCATATAATCAGCTGTTGCTCTGTCATTCATTTTCTTTCCGTTTTTTAATCCTCTCCAGAAGTTTCCACCACCAACAACAATTGAAACTTGAACTCCCATATCTACAACTTCTTTTACTTTATCACAAATTGCTCCCACAACCTCAGGATCAATACCGTGACCTTCTTTTCCTGATAAAGCTTCTCCGCTTAATTTTAATAAAACTCTTTTATAGGCTACCATTACCCCTTCTCCTTTATATTAATTTAACAAAAGTATGCAATATACTTTTTGTATTCTATCATAAAAAAATTTATTTTTCACTATTTTTTTATATATTTTTTAAAGTTTTAAAAGCATTTGATAACATAATTTTAACTATCTGATTTTATGAAAAGTTTTATATAAAATACAAGTTCTAATTTAGCTCATATTTGGCAAGTTCACCATTTTTCAAACCGCATTTTAAAAGATTCCCATCAGATGGAACTCCATTAAAATATCCATAAAAAGCTTTTGATACACCACTATGAGCTACTATTAAAACACTTTTATATTCTTTTTGCTTTAGTTCATCTAAAAATTGATATACTCTACTAAATAATTCTTTAACAGATTCTTCATCTGCAAACTTTTCTTCTGAAAAATAATTCCAATATTTATTTCTATCTATAGAAGTTAATTCTTTTCCAGATAAATTTCCTGGATTTCTTTCTTGTAATCTTTCATCAAAAAACATAGTTTTATTATGTATATTTATAATATTAGCTGTATGCATTGCTCTTTTCAAAGGAGAACAATATATTAGTTCATAATCCAAATCTTTTATTTTTTCAGATAAGTTTTTTGCTTGTTCGATTCCATTTTCATTTATATCTTCATTTAAATAATTATATACTCCTGCTAAATTCGAATCTGTTTGTCCGTGTCTTACTATATAAACGTTCATTGTTCTCCTCCATATATATTCTATAAGTTAAAATCTTTTATTAGACTTTCTTTAAATTCTTCTGGTAATAATCTTATGTTTTTCATTTCGTTCTTTGGTACTATTGTTGGTATGTATAATCCTCTATCTGCATATTTAGGATCTCCTGAAAATTCTGGTCCTGTTCCACTTCCTAATGTACCACTCACATATTTGCATAAAAATAAATATTCATCTAGTTCATCTCCAATTTGTCTAAAATATAGTTGTTCTTTTACTTCAACTACAATCCCAAATTCTTCTAGAACTTCTCTTGCAACACCTTCTTCTAGGGCTTCATTTCCTTCTATACCACCACCAGGAAAAACATAATATTCTCCATATGGTTGTGAAGAATTTTCTTTTTTCTTCACATTCATTCTATGCATTAATGCATATCCATTTTCCATTTCTACTAAACCTGCAACTCTAACTCTTTTCATATTTCTTCTCCTTTTATAAAAATTTATTATAAAAAATAAAATACTAAAGCCTGTGCTTTTTAGCATTTTCAACAATAGAATATCTAAATCTTTGGCATTTGTCTATATAATTTTAAATAATTTATAATGTTTTTAAATAAAAACAAAAAAAGATATATGTTTAAAACCATATATCTTTTTACAATAATTATTTTTTGATTGATAATATTTTTAATTTGATAATTCCAACAGGTGCTTGAACTTCTACTATATTGTTTCTTTTTTTACCTAGTAAAGCCATTCCGATTGGAGATTCATTAGAAATTTTATTTGATACAACATCAACCTCTGTAGAACCAACTATTGTATATTCAACAGTTTCATCAAATTCCATATCTAATACTTTAACAATGTTTCCTACTTGAACAACTTCTGTATCAATTTCAGATTCATCTATTATTTTTGCATATTTTATTTTTTCTTCTAATTCTGCAATTTTTATTTCATTATTTGCTTGAGCATTTTTGGCTTCATCATATTCAGAGTTTTCTGATAAATCTCCAAATCCTAAAGCAACTTTAATTCTTTCAGCAATTTCATATCTTTCAACTGTTTTTAATCTTTCTAATTCTTTTTCTAAATTATCGTAACCTTCTTGTGTTAATAAATATTCTTTTTCTCCCATTTCAAAGGCCTCCTTTATTGTTTCTTCATTTACTTAACTTATAATAAGGTTTATTTTCAGTTTTGTCAAGTTAATTTGCCATTTTTTTTGATAATTTTAAATATTCATTTTTCCTAATTCTCCCATTTTTGCCATTCAAATAATTTATGTTAATCTTATCTTTTTTTATTTGATTTATAATATTTTCCGGACTTGTCTTTTTGTATATCAAACTTTCATATAAAATTGTTGTATTAAACTCTTTTAAATAACTATTAATCCTCACATATTTT
>JAZQTI010000077.1:0-2553 GCA_045630665.1 Candidatus Scatovivens sp. | reverse complement strand
GGAGAAAACTAATGACAAAAAATAATCGAAAATTAAATATGCTAAAAGTAAGAAGATGTCTAATAATTTTTATTGCATTTTTAATATTTTTAATAAGCTTTGTATGTATAAAAATAAATAAAGAAAAAAATAAATATAACGAATTAACTGTTTTATTAAACAATGAATTTATAGAACTTGTTAATGAACCAATAATAGATGAAAATGAATGTATCTTTTTTTCAAAAGATGATGTAGAAAAGATTTTTGATAATACGATTTATTATAATGAAGCTGAAGAAGAACTTATAACTACTTATAATGAACATATAGCGTTATTAAAAGTAGGTGAAGAATATGCCGAAATAAACGATGAAACAATTGAGCTAAAAGGGAAACTACAAGAAGTGAATGGAGAAATATATATTTCATTAACAGATTTAGCAATTGTTTACGATTTAGAAATTAAATATTCACAAAACAGTAATAGAATTATTATGGATTCAACTCAAAAATCTAAAGTTGTAGCAACTGTACAAAAGAGAACTAAAGTTGAATCTAAAAAAAGTATTTTGGGCAAAAAAATAGATAAATTAATTGTTGGTGATACAGTTACAGTTTTAGAAACAGACGGAAAATATAAAAAAATAAGAACACCACTTGGAAATATAGGTTATGTTAAAGCTAACAAATTAACAGATGAAAAACAAATAAGAGAAGATGTTAAATTTGAAAAACAAGACATAAATGTTTATAGAAATTATTCAAATATATCAGGAATTTATGAAAATATACAAGTAGATGCTAAGAAATTAAACGTAGTTGTACCAACATTTTTTTATCTAGAAAAGAATAGTAAAATTCTAGATAAAACAACAAGTTCAACGGCAACTTATTCTATTTACAAAAGTTGGACAGAAGAAAATAAACTAAAAATATTACCAACATTTACAAATAATGAAAGTGTATCAAATAATTTACTTAGTTATTCTCAAAGAAGTATTGCAATAAATTCTTTGAAAAAATATTTAATTCAATATAATTATATAGGTGTAAATATTGAATTTGATTCAATTGATGATATAAATAGTTTTTATAGATTTGTTTTAGAACTAATGCCAAGATTTAGAGAAGCAGGTTTAAAAGTAGCTGTAACATTAAATAATAATCTTGATAAATCTAGATTAGAAAATGTTGTTGACTATATTATAGAAAAATAGTTTTATAGATTTTAAATAAAATCTAAATATAAAAAAAGGATTAAGAAATGAAAAAGTTTTTATTAATTTTTGTACTAATAATTGTAATTGCGGTAGTTGGAGGTTTTGCATGGTATAGCAATTCTTTATCACCAGTAAAAGCATCTACAGGAGAAGCAGAAAAAGAATATATTAGAGTTGAAATAGAAGAAGGAATGGGAATTTCTCAAATTGCAGAACTATTAGAAACATCAGGGGTAATAAGAAATTCAGATACAATGAAAATTTATGCTAAATTAAATAAAGTTACTGGACTTCAAGCTGGTAAATACGATTTAACACCAGAGGAGGACATGCCTACAATTATAGCTCATATTGTTAATGGAGAAATTGCTGATGATTCTGTGAAAATAACATTTATAGAAGGCAAAAATATGAGATATATTGCAAAAACTATTGCCGAAAAAACAGATAATACAGAAGAAGATGTATTCGAATTATTAGAAGATGAAAATTATATAGATTCATTAATTGAAAAATATTGGTTTATAACAGATGAAGTAAAACAAGAAGAAATATATTATCCATTAGAAGGTTATTTATTACCAGATACTTATGTATTTGAAGATGAAACGGTATCAGTAAAATATATTTTTAATGTAATATTAAACTTTACAGAAAAATATTTAGATAAATATAAAGAAGAAATTGAAAACAATGATTTAACTGTACATCAACTACTTACAATGGCATCTTTAGCTGAATTAGAAGGAAAATCATTAGAAGATAGAAAAGAAATTGTTGGAGTATTTTTTAATAGAATATATGATGGAATGAGCTTAGGAAGTGATGTTTCTACATATTATGCATTTAAAGTAGATATGGGAGAAAGAGATTTAACTGTAAAAGAATTAAATACAGAAAATCCATATAATACAAGAGGACCAAATATGTCTGGAAAAATTCCTATAGGACCTATTTGTAATCCAAGTAAAACAGCTATTGAAGCAGCTTTAGATTATACAGAAACAGATGCATATTATTTTGTAGCAGACAAAAATGGAAAAGTTTATTTTACAAGAAATAATGAAGAACACAATAAAATGATTAATAAATTGAAAAAAGATGGTTTATGGTATACTTATGACTAAATAAAAAGAACTACACTTTGTAGTTCTTTTTTATTTAAAATCATGAGTAAAATAAAAACAACTTGACATAATAACAAGTAGTAGTGTATAATTATATTTATATTAAATATTGCGATGAAGATGAAAGCTATTAGAAAAACATTTTACAGAGAAAAAATGCCACCGGCTGAGAGCATTTTAAATAAAGTTCTTTTAGTGAAACACATTGGAGCAAACTTAAAGTG
>JAZQTI010000076.1:0-15792 GCA_045630665.1 Candidatus Scatovivens sp. | reverse complement strand
TCGATACACCTGCCCTATATGAATTAAGCAAAGTATACGAAGAAAAACTTACTACGCTTACACAATCGATTTATGAATTTTCAGAAGAAGAATTTAATATAAATTCAACAAAACAACTAGGAGTTATATTATTTGAAAAATTAAAATTAACTCCATCTAAAAAAACAAAAAGTGGTTATTCAACTGATTTTGATGCTCTAGAAAAATTAAAAGGTGAACATCCAATTATTGAAAAAATATTAGAATATAGACAACTTGTAAAATTAAACTCAACTTATGTAGAAGGAATGATTCCTTTTATAAATGTGAAAACAGGAAGAATTCATACATTTTTCCATCAAACAGTAACTGCAACAGGAAGATTAAGTAGTACAGAACCAAATCTTCAAAATATACCAACAAGAACTGAACTTGGTAAAAAACTAAGAAAAGTATTTAAACCAGGAAAAGGAAAAGTATTTTTAGATGCAGATTACTCTCAAGTTGAACTTAGAGTTTTAGCTCACATGGCTAATGATCAAATAATGATAGATGCATTTAATTCAAATGCAGATATTCATACAATTAGTGCATCTCAAGTATTTAAAGTACCAGTTGAAGAAGTTTCAAAACAATTAAGAAGTAGAGCAAAAGCAGTAAACTTTGGTATAGTTTATGGTATAAGTGAATTTGGTCTTGCTGAACAAATTGATATAAAAAGAAACGAAGCAAAACAATATATAGAACAATATTTAGAAACATATCATGGTATAAGAGATTACATGTCAGACATTGTAGAATCTGCAAAAAGAAAAGGATATGTAGAAACATTATTTGGAAGAAGAAGATATATTGCTGAATTAAATTCAAATAATTATATGGTTAGAAAATTTGGAGATAGAGCGGCAATGAATACACCAATTCAAGGAACAGCAGCTGACATAATGAAAATAGCTATGATAAAAGTGTATAATGAATTAAAGACAAGAGGGTTAAAATCAAAAATAGTTCTTCAAATACATGATGAATTGATAATAGAAACTCTTTTAGAAGAAAAAGAAGAAGTCGCAAAATTATTAAAAGAATGTATGGAAAGTTCAGCTACACTTTCAGTACCACTAACAGTAGAAGTCGAAGAAGGAAATAGTTGGTATCAAGCTAAATAAAATATATTTATAAAAAATGATAAATGGATTAAATATTTATTTATCATTTTTTATAATAAATTAAAAATATTTAATTGTGAGGTGAATTGATATGGGAAATTCAAAAAAGAATGAAAAGTCAAAAAGTCCGAGTCAAAAAATTCATGAAAAATATTTTGATAATTATTCAAAAAGAAATATGACAATATATTTAATTTTAAGAGGGCTTGTAATACTTACTTTAATAAGACAATTTTTCTTGGGAAATTGGAATAACGTATTTTTATGTGGGTTAACTCTAATTTTATTTGTTCTTCCTGTAATAGTCGAAAAGAAAATGAACTTAGAGGTACCGGATGCTCTTCAAATTATAATTCTATTATTTATATATTCAGCTGAAATTTTGGGAGAAATAAATGAATTTTATATTGTAATTCCACATTGGGATACAATTTTACATACATTAAATGGATTTTTATGTGCTGCAGTAGGATTTTCAACTATTGATATTTTAAATCAAAAAGAATTCTTTCATGCCACAATGTCACCTATATTTGTAGCATTAGTTGCATTTTGTTTTTCTATGACAATAGGTGTTATGTGGGAATTTTTTGAATTTGGTGCAGACCAATTTTTAAGATATGATATGCAAAAAGATGTTATAACTAAATCTATTTCTACAGTAAAACTCGATCCAGAAGGAAAAAATAAAGCTGTAATTGTTGATAATATTGAAAAAACAATTATAGAAACTGTAGATAAAGATGGAAAAAAAGAAGAAATTATAATTGAAGGTGGATATTTAGATTTAGGAATTAATGATACAATGCAAGATTTAATAGTAAACTTTGCTGGAGCAGTAGTATTTTCAATATTAGGCCTTTTATACATAAAGAATAGAGATGCTTATAAATTTGCTGAAAATTTTATTCCAAGAATGAGAAAGAAAAAAGAAAAAGTGTAAAAAATAAAGCAGAATTATTAAGATTCTGCTTTTTATTGTTTATACATATATAATAAGAAAAAAAAGAGTTGACATAAAACTTGAAAAAGCTTGATATATGTGTTATAATAAAGGTTAGTTAGTTTAGTTTTGGAGGTTATATGAGAATAAGAGATTTTTATTCAACTTTAGATTTCTCGATTTCTATTTTAAATGGCAAAAGAAATGAAGATCTTAGAAGTTTTGAAACTAATTTTGATGCTATAATGAGAAGATCAAGTTATTATATTACAAAACTTTTAAACGATAGACAAGACGAATTTTCAGAAGATTTTGATGAATATGATGTTATATTAGATGATTATGATGGTATTGTTGATGAAATATATCAAAATACCAATATTCCTGTTGTGTCAATGAAATATATTGCCACAAAATATTTGTGTAATCATAGAGAATTAATTCCAGAACTAGAAACAGAAATAAAAGAAAGAGGATTAAGCCTGCAAGATGAAGAAGCTTATGGAGACGATTTTCGTGAGAATCTTTTAACAGCAACAATGGCAATGCAAATACAATATGAAAATGATGTTGACGGATTAGAAGAAATTCCTTTTGATGATATTCAAGTTGTATTAGCAGATTTAAAAGAAGATGGAAATGAAGCAGAAGCTTTTAAGAAAATATATGATAAATACGGAAATATGACAATGTTACCTTTTCATTTAAGAAGACAATTGATAGGTAATATGTATTATTGTATTTTTGGTATTAAAGGAAGCGATGATAGAAAAAATCCAGAAATAGCTAAAATAAAAAATAAATTACATTTAAGAGAATATTCAAGAAGTTATTTAGAACAAGTTGAATCAATTTATAGAAATGAAATTGAAGAAGCAATTTTAACTATGGTTTATCAATTGGATAGATTTGGTGAAATTTCAGAAAAAATAGATATTCATAATACGAAAATGAGAAGAGTTGGGTTACCTGGTTTAGGGTATCAATTTGATGAAACTGGTAGTACAAAAGACTTGCCAAGAGTTGAAATGCTTATGACAAAAGAAAAATTAGGTACTTTAGGTATAGATAGTTTATTAAGATTAAATTCTTTTTATAATAATAGATGTGCAAAAATAATTAGTGAATATGCAATGTCATTATTTGTAATTGGAGAATTAGATGCGATTGGAAATATTTTAGATGGAGAAGATATAACAAAACAAAACGTTGGAGAAGAAACTTTAAGCAATTTACTTATAAAATATCAAACTCTAATATTACCAATAAAATCTTTTTATGCAGATGCTCAAAGTGAAGTAGATGCAAATCCATATGATTTTTCTGGTGTTTTAGTGAATGAGGATAGAGAAGACATTTTACCACAAAAAACACTGTATTTAGATGAAAAAGTACTTTTAAAAGAATTAAGAAGAGTTTGGAAAAAAGATTACCAAAATTATTTTTCTGTTAAATTACCAGATATGACTAATAAATTAGAAACTGATGCAAGTTTCACAAATACCTTATATAATCCTGTATTTTTAAGTTATAGATTTAAAAATATGGCTTTAAAAGCAGAATATGCATACTTACATTTCTTATCTCAAGAACAACCAGAAAAGTCTTTAAATTTTGGAATTGTTATTGATAGTGATGAAGAAGAAAATGATAATTCGATTTTATTAGCCTCAGATGGAGAATTAAATTTACCAAATAGATTGCATATTTTTAAAAGAGATTTTACAGATTTTTTAGTTGCTTTTACAGGAAAACCATTAGCTAGAATATATGAAGGTTTTAATGATTTTACAATAGGTGGGGAATATATTTCTTCTCAATTATTATTACCAATAAGTAAAGATCACGAAAAATATTTAAAAGCCTTAAAATCAGGAAAACTAAAAGCTGAAGGAGATACAGTATCTAATATAAATCCGCTTAATGAAGGTTTTATAAAACATATAGAATATTGTATGAATAGCAGTAGGTTTATGGAAGCATATAAAGTTCCTATACAAAAGGCAAATAAAAAAGGAAAAATAGTAACAGAAAGAGTTCAAGTAATTAAATTTGTAGATTTAACTGATGGGAAAAGATATATTCAAAAAAGTGATGGTAGAATCGTAGACAATACAGGAAGAGAATATGGAAAAACTGATGAAGAAAGAGGTCTTTATGAATAAAAAAGAATTTGGAGAAAAATTAAAAAATAAGCAATTTGAAGAGTGTATAGAAATTTTAAGAACTGAACTAATTGGAATAATTACAGAAAAAATTAAAGAAAAAGATTTATACTTTCATTACACTACAACAAATGATTTATATAATAAAAGTAAAAAAGTGTTAGAACAAAAATATTCAAAAATTGCTTATGAATTATATTGTTTTGATATAATGCCTGAAAAAGAAGAATATGTTTTAGACGTGATGTTTCAAATGTATAAAGAATTGAAATAAATTTAGGAGGAATATATGAGAATAAGAAGTTTCTCATCAACATTAAATTTTGCAATAACAACTTTAAATGAAGATAAAGCAGATGATAATGTAAATTTAGAAAAAAATTTTAATGAAATAATGGAAAAAGCCGCAGCATATATTAGAAAGATTGTTGCGGAAAATTTTGGTGAGGAAGAAATTTCAGAATCAGATTTAAACACATTAATTTTAGAAGATTATAATAGAGTTGTAGATGAAACATATCAAAATACAGATATTCCAGTAATGTCAATGAAATATATTGCAGTAAAATATTTAACAAGACATAGAGATGAAATACCAGTACTATTAAACGAAATTGATGAAAGAGGGTTAAAATATACACCTGATGAGTCTTATTCAGATGATTTTCATGACAACTTAATATATGCAGTATTGGCAATAAAAGATGATTATAGAGAATATTGTGAAAATATGAGAGAAACAAATCCTGAGTTTCAAGAAGAAATTGAAGAATTAGTTTCTAAATATGGAAAAGTAGATGCATTCAAAAGATATTGCGAAAAATATTCTAATATGAAAATGATACCATTTCAATCAAGAAGACAAATCGTATCATATGGATATTTATCTATATTTGGAATTGAAGGTCTTGATGAAAGTGCACTTTCAGGAAAAGCTGCTGTTTTAAAATATAAAAAAGCAAATTATATTAAAGATTATGTAACAACTTATTTAGAAAGACTTGAACCTATGTATAGGGAAGAATTAGAAAACGCAGTTATATCAAGATTTTGTCAATTGGATCAATTTGGAGAAGTTGTAGAAAATTTAGAAAATCATAATACTAGAATGAGAAGGATTGGACTACCTGGACTTGGATATTTTATAGATGATAATCCAGAAGGAACAAGCAATTTTCCAAAAATAAAAGATTTAATGAATAAAGAAATATTAAGAGGACTTGATATAGATGTTTTATTAAGAATGAATTCTTTTTACAACAATAGATTAGCAAAAGTAATCAATGATTATTCAATGGCAATTTTTGTACTTGATAATCTTAATTTAACAAAAGAAGTACAAGAAGGAAAAAATGTAAGAAGAGAAGATTTACCAGAAGGTGTTTTAGATGGTCTTATGGTGAAGTATCAAACATTAATATTACCTATAAAATCTTTCTATGTTGAAACTCAAAGAGAAATTGAAGAAAATCCTAATGACTTTAATGAAAATGTACAAGAAATTGAAAGTGATAATGATGGATTAAGTTCTAAAAAACAAGTTGTACTAAGTTTAGAAGATTTTATTGGAGATATTAAGAAAGCTTGGAAAGGTGAATATACAGCATATTTTAATGAAAAATTGCCAGGAATAGATAATGATTTAAGAAGAGATGTATTTTTAACAAATGTTTTATACAATCCAGTATTTTTGAGTTATAGATTTAAAAATATGGCATTAAAATCAGAATATGCGCACCTACATTTTATGTCTCAAGAAAAACCTGATAGCTCATTAAATTATGGAGTTGTTTTATCAGGAAAAGAAGGACAAAATATAAGTAGAAAAACTGTATTATTAGCTTCAGATGGTGGACTTAATTTACCAAATAGATTACATACTTTAAGAAGAGATTTTTCGGATTTTCTTATATCATATACAGGAACACCACTTGCAAGAGTATATGAGGGATTTAATGATTTCTTTGTCACAGGAGAATATGTTTCTTCACAAGTATTATTACCATTTGCTAAACAACATTCAAAATATATAAAAGATATTAAAAGAGGTAAAACCAAAGATAATGGAGACAAAATTTCAAGAATAAATACATTTAATGAAAAATTTGTAGATCATATTATGTATTGTGCTGATAGTTCTCAATTTATGAAATCTCATAAAATTACAACTGAAACAGTTGATAAAAAAGGACGAGCTGTAAAACAAACAGTACAACCAGTTAGATATGTTGATTTAACAAGCGGAAAAATTTATATGAAAAATGAGAAAGGCGTTTTAGTTGATAAAGATGGAATTGCATATGGAAAAAATGTAGAAAAAGAAGATATGCAAGAAGAAAGATAAAATTATTGACAAATAGCGCAAAATATAGTAAAATACATATTGTTAAATTGTTATCAAGAGTGGACGAGAGAATCGGCTTTATGACTCCACAGCAACCTATTAATTTAGGTGCTAATACCGACAGAGCTACGCTAAAGTTGCTTTGAATGATGATTATGAAAATAATGTTGTTCGAAATTAACTCTGTGCGTAAGCACGGAGTTTTTTTGTTTATAAAAAAGAAACATTGTAGCAAATATAAATAACAATCTAAATAGTTTATTTTATATAAACTAAATATGAATTAAATTTAGGAGGAATAAAAAATGAAAAGATTATTTACTTCAGAAAGTGTAACAGAAGGACATCCAGATAAACTTTGTGATTATATTTCAGATAGTATATTAGATGCTTATTTTGAAAAAGATCCATATTCAAGAGTGGCTTGCGAAACAGTTGCAGGTAAAGGACAAATATTAGTAACAGGAGAAATTACATCAAATGCTAATATTGATATTGAACAAATAGTTAGAAATACTGTAAGAGAAATAGGATTTGATAATGCAGAAACTGATATTGATTATAAAACTTGTAAAGTTTTATTAAATATTTCAAAACAATCATCTGATATAGCATTAGGTGTAGATAAATCATTAGAATCTAAATCAGGATCAAAAGAAGAATCAGAAGGTGCTGGAGACCAAGGTATGATGTTTGGGTTTGCAACAGATGAAACAGATGAATATATGCCAATGCCAATATATTTAGCTCATAAGTTAGCAAAAAGATTAACAGAAGTTAGAAGAAAGAAAATAATTGATTACATTAGACCAGATGGCAAAGTACAAGTTACAGTAGAATATGAAAAAGATGAACCAAAAAGGATCGATACAATAGTTGTTTCAACACAACATGAAGCAACAGCTGATTTAGAAAAACTAAAACAAGATATAAAAGAATATGTTGTAAAACCAATAGTTCCGGAACATTTATTAGATGAAAACACAAGATATTTTATTAATCCAACAGGTAGATTTGTTATAGGTGGACCTTTAGGAGATAGTGGTTTAACAGGAAGAAAAATTATAGTTGATACATATGGAGGATATAGTCGCCATGGTGGAGGAGCTTTTTCTGGAAAAGACCCAACTAAAGTTGATAGATCTGCAGCATATATGGCAAGATATATTGCAAAAAATATTGTAGCAAATGGTTTGGCAAAAAAATGTGAAATTCAATTATCATATGCAATAGGAGTTGCTCAACCTGTATCAATTTACGTAGATACTTTTGGAACTGGAAAAATTCCTGAAAATGAAATTGTTAAAAAAATAAAAAACACATTTAACTTAACTCCAAGAGGAATTATAAAAAGTTTAGATTTAAGAAGACCAATATATAAACAAACAACAAACTATGGACATTTTGGAAAAGAAAATTTACCTTGGGAAAAAATTATAAAATTAGTATAAAAATATAAAGAGTCGACATCGAAAAGTCGGCTCTTTTTAAGCTTTTTTAAAAGATTTTTTTAACATAATTGTAATATTGCAAATGTTGACTTTTAATAGCATTATTTATATAATTTACTTGAAAAATAATGGGAATTTGTACGTAAGAGGTGGTTAAAATAAAAACAAATAAAAAAATAATAGTTTCTATTTTTATAGTAACATTAATATATATAATATTAGGAATCTTTGGGAATAAGGTGTTTGCAACTACTCCAGGAACATTAACTTCTAATATAAATGAGGTTGATGAAGCTAAATATCCAGGATACAAAAATCTTATTAATGATATGAAAGCTAAACATCCAAATTATATATTTTTAGTTTACTATACGGGAATGGATTGGAATGAAGTAATAACTGCAGAATATCAATCACATGGAATCAGTCCACTTAATTTGTTTCAAATAAGTTCGAATTATAATGGAATGTGGCAATGTCCAATATGTGGAACTAAAAAATATGATAATGGTTCATGGTGTTGTGCATCAAAAGAGTCATTAGCATATATGATGGATCCAAGAAATTCTATTAATGATAGTGATATATTTCAATTTAAAGATTTAGAAGGTTCAGACGTATCTTATGATGATATTGCAAGAGTTGTTTCTAATTATGGACCTTATTTAAATAATCAAGAAGCAATTCAAGCAATTGTAGATGCAAGTGTTCAATATAATGTTAATGGATACTTCTTAGTTGCTAAAATTGTAAATGAACATGGAAAAAACGGTTCTACATTAAGTAATGGTCAAGGATATAACGGAAAATATGCTGGAGTATATAATTATTTTAATATAGGATCTTTTGGTAATGGAACAGCAACAATTATAAATAATGGATTGTCTTATGCTCAGTCAAAAGGTTGGACATCAATTAGAGCTTCAATTTTTGGTGGAGCAGAAGTTGTAAAAGAAAGTTATATAACAAGATATAGTCAAAATACATTATATTATCAAAAATTTAATGTATCAGGAAAATCACCAATTGCTTCACACCAATATCAACAAAACATAATGGCTGCTCAAAGTCAAGGAACAAGTTTAAAACAATATTATGGAGCATCAACAACTGCTCAAACATATACTTTTATAATTCCATTATATGAGAATATGCCCAAAACAGTTTCTGCAAGACCAGATCCAACTAAAGAAAATACAATAACTTTTGAAAATGGTGTTGTACAAAATGTAAGTACATCATTAAAAGTAAGAGCTTCTGCAAATGGAACTGCAATAGGTGCTTTAAATAATGGAGAATCAATAAAGATAATCGAAAGAGCTAAAAATAAAATTGGTAATTATTTCTGGGATTTAATTGTTTCAAATGTTGATGGAACATATGGATATGCAGCAAGAGAAGTTGGTGGAGAAACATGTATTGCTTCTGTGGGAACAACAGGTTCTTCATCAGGAACTGCTGAAAAACCACCAGTAGAAGAACCAAAAGAACCAGAAGAAGTAGAACCAGAAAAACCTACTGAAGAAGAGTCAAAAGTAGATATAGAAAAAGATATAGCTATAAAAGGTGAATTTTTAGATACTTTACCAGATGTAACATATGAACATATAATTGAAAAATATGAAACAGCAATTGTTACAGACAAAAAAGGAAATAAAGTTGAAGAAGGAAAATTAGGTACAGGATATACAGTTACAATAGGAGAAGAAACTTATAAAATAGTAAAAAAAGGTGACACAAATGGTGATTGCAATATAAATGTTTTAGATGTTGTAACATTATTAAATGCAATAAAAGGTGAAAAAAAATTAGAATACGAATTTAAAGAAGCTGCTTGTGTGAAAAATGGAGATAACTTTAATATTCTAGATGCTGTACATATGTTAAACTATATTAAAGGAACATCTGATTTTTCTTTATAAAATGTTTTTAATAATATAATATAAATTTTAAGGAGGAAGCCAATGTATTGTGCAAAATGTGGTAAAGAAATACCTGATGGAGAGAAAAAAATCTGCGAAGAATGTGAACCAAAAGTAGAAGAAGTAGTAACTCCAGAAGAAACAAAGGAAGAAAATGTAGAAGTTAAAGAGAAAAAAGTAAAAGAAAAGAAAGTAAAAAAAGAAAAGATTAAAGAAGAAAATGCTGAAGCTAAAGATGACTGGAAAGTATCTGGTACTAAAAAACAAAAAAGTAAACTTGGTCCAATATTAGTATGTTTAGTTATATTAGCTTGTATTGTTGGATTAGTAGTATCAGCTTGTATGACACTTATGTCATCAAAAAATACAGTTGGTAACTCAATAGGTAATGTTAGAAACTATGGTTATGCTACAGAAAATAATGGATGGATTTATTACCTTGCACCAAATGAAGATAGTACAGAAATAGGTATCTTCAAAATTAAAAACAATGGTAAAGAAAAACAACAACAATTATATATGAGCGAATTAGATATAGTTTCTTTAAATGTATATAAAGGATATATTTATTTCTTAGGTGCTGATACTGAAACATATAAAGTTGATGACGAATTAGATAACAAAATTTATAGAATGACAGTTGATGGAACAGATATGGAAATACTTAATGATAATGAAGTAAACAATGACTGTTATGAAATATACGTAGTAAATGATTATGTTTATTATATTGGTTTAAATGCTGAAATTTGCAGAATGAATTTAGATGGTTCAAACAAAACTGTAATTTCAGATAATGGAACAGGATTCTTAGGAATTACAGAAGATTATATAATTTACAATAAAGCTGAAAGTGAAGATTCAGAAGATTATGTAACATATATAATGAATGTTGATGGTGTTGATGCAAAACCAATTATAGAAGGAAAAAGATTATATAGTGTTAATATAGAAGACAACTATGTATATTATAGCAATACTGAAAAACATTTATATAGAACAGAAATTGGTTCAAATAAAGAAGAACTTTTATACGAAGAAGAAATGTATAATTTAAATACAAATGACGGATATGCTTATTATTTAGGATATGCAGATGTTGAAAACAGTGATTATACAGTATGTCTATTTAGAGTGAAATTAGATGGAACTTCAGAAACACCTGAAAAAATAAAAGCATTAGAAACATATTCATCATTCTTAGATGTTGTAGGAGATTGGGTAATATACATGGATAGCGGTGCTGAAGCAGGATTTATAAAATTAGTTAACAAAGAAGGAACTGGAGAAGAAATTGAAGTATATCGTTTAGATTATGCATCATATTATGAAAATTTAGATTTTTCTGATACAGCAGTAGATGCAACAAATGGTTCAACAGATACTTCAACAGATGCTACTCAAACTACACAACCAGCTGATGCAAAAACAACAACAGATGCTACTCAAACTACACAACAAACTGATACAAAAACAACAACAGATGCAACAAAAACAAATTAATATAGAAATGAAAAAACCACTTCAAAAAAGAAGTGGTTTTATTTTTGGAGCTTATAGCCAGAATCGAACTGGCGACCTACAGGTTACGAATCTGTTGCTCTACCAACTGAGCTATATAAGCACAAAATAATTATATATATCAAGTTTGTAAAAATCAATACTTTTTATAATAGAAACATTAAAAGTTATATGATTTATAGGTAAAATCATTGAAATTTTTTTAAGATATAGATATAATTAAAATGTAGTTTTTAAGAAAGGAAGATTAAGATGCATACAGAATATGAAGTAAGAATTTTAGATATAAATAAAGACGAAATTATAAAAAAACTTGAAAATTTAGGCGCTCAAAAAGTATCAGAATTTAATTACAAAAGAAGAGTATATAATTTTAATCCACCAACAGATCATAAATGGGTTAGATTAAGAACAGATGGAAAGAAGACTACATTAACAATAAAAAAGATTGAAGATTTCACAATAGACGGAACAAAAGAAATAGAAATAGAAGTTTCTGATTTTGAAGAAACAAATAGAATGTTAGAAGAATTAGGATATATTTCTCATACATATCAAGAAAATCAAAGAATTAGATATATGTTAGATGAAGTAGAACTTGATATAGATACTTGGCCATATATTCCAACATATTTGGAAATAGAAGGAAAAAATGAAAATTCAGTAAAAGAAACTTTAGGAAAATTAAATTTAGATAAAACAAAAGCAACAACATTAGATGTTCAAGGAGTTTTTAAAGAATTTTATAATATAGATATTGCAAGTGTTCCAGTTGTTAAATTTGATATTCCTTTAGATAAAAAATATTATATAAATTAAAATATGGAGAAAATTATGAATTTTAATATACCTTTTGAAATGAATTTTAGTATAGCAACACTTTTTATTGGAATATATTTAATTGCAATAGGAGTTGCATATTACTTTATATTTAGAAAACATCACAAGAAAAATAAAATCGAATTAGATGAACTTATTAATTTGGTTACTAAGTTTTATACATTAACAATGTTAACAACAGTAATGATAATTTTTGGAATAGCATGTATTTTAAGAGCAAATGACTACAAAGAATCTAGAATGGAAGTTATAAGTTGGGTATTATTTGGAATAACTGTTATAACAATATCAATTACAAATTATGTTTTTTATATAAAGAAAAATTTACAAGATTTGGATCAAGAAGTTAGAACTGCAACTAGAAAAGCTAATGTAAAAATTGGTGAAATAATAGAAATAATTTTCTTTACCATATTCATAACAATGCCAATATGGAGAATACCAGTTTTTATAGAAACTTTCAGTAATAAAAAAGTTTTTGTTGATGAATTAATTAGAGCATTTGGATTATCAATAGCTTCAATAGTACTATTAATAGCTTTAAATCCTATTAATATTAAAGAGAAAATTAAAGCTTTATTTACTAAAAAAACTTATAAAGAAGAAGTTAAAAAGGTTGATGGGAATAAAAAAGAAAAAAATAATAAAAAGACTGCAGAAGGCAAAAATAAAGGTAAAAAATAATTAAATATAAAAGTACAAAAGAAAGGTGAAAAAAGTATGAATAAGAAAATTTTAGTTATGTGTTTAGTTATAGTGGTAATTGTGTTAGGTCTAGTATTACAAAATAGGTTACAACAATACTCACTTTTAGAGGACATTGGAGAAGTGACAAAAAAAGTAACAACAAGTGAAAACATGCAAATAAGAGTTGTAAAAAAATATAAAGATGGAACAGAAAAAATAACAGAAACATATGCAAAAGATGGAGTATATGTAACAAAGAAAATTGATGCTTCTAATTTGCCTTCAAACACTTTAGAATGGTCAACTGATAATAATGATGGAGTTTGCAATAATTATTATGAATATGAATTTGAATATGATGGAAAAGTTGTAAAAGGATTAAATTGTCAATTCAATCATCAAAATAAAGCAAATAATCAATTAGCAACAAGATTAGCTACAGGTGATTTATTATTTATTTATACAAATGCTAATACAAATATTATAAATATGCCTAAAGTAACAGAAAGTGATTATAATGGAAAAGTTACCTATGAATTAGAAAAAGATGGTAGAACATGGATTATAGATAAAGAAACATTATTAACATTAGCAATTGAAGATGATATTGATGAAGAAGTTTCAGGAAATCCATATATGTATACATTTGAATATGATATAACAGCTCCAGAGGGAATTTATGATGCACCAAATGCTGCATATTATGATAAAGTAGAATTTTTTGAATTTAATTATACTGGTCCATATAATTCTTCTGATGAAAAAGAAAAAGCAATTTCTGGAACAGAATTAAAACCAGGTGAAGAATTAATTGAATTAGTAGAAATTACTAAAGATGAAGAATTAAACTTTTTAGGATTAACTGAAAATGAATTTGGTGTTCAAGGTTTAAATATAGGAACATTAGAAACATATAATAAATTTAGAGAAAAATATTCTGGATTAAGAGAATTAACAAAAGAAGATTTTAAAGATTATTATGTAGCAATTGCATATAAAGAAGGATATAAATTAAATAATAAACAACAATTAATTTCTGAAGAATCTAGAGTTAAAAATTTTGTATTTACAGCTGATAAAAGCAATAAAGATTCATTAGTTTTAATAGTAACACCAAGAACAACAAAATCAAATAGTGCTGCTTTCATAATAAGTAATGAAGAATTAAAAATAACAGAGGCTGATGCAATAAAAACAATAAATGAAAATATAAATGATTTAAAAGAAACATTTGGACTTGTATTAGATTCTGAAAATTATGTAAATGCAAGATATAGCAAAATTGAAGTTTTAAATAAAGATGAGTTTGTAAATTTAGATTATATAAAAACACCAGTAAAAGGTGAAGAACCAGCTTGTTGGTTACTAAGCATTGTTGATGCAAATAATAAAACTGTAGGTGTATATGTAAATATTACAACAGGAAACTTAATTGGTGCAATAGCAGGAATCTAAAAAGTATTTGACATAATTAGAAAAATATAGTAAAATACTTGCATAGTAAATATGAACTGTGAAGAGGAAAAGTAGAATAAAGGTTATCTCCAGAGAGAAAGTGTCAGCGGCTGAAAGCACTTTTAGAAAAACATATTTGAAAAACTACCTTGGAGTTCCCATTTGAAAAAGTGGCGCGAAGAGATGGCGTTAATATCTTAAATGAGTTAAACAGTAGGGTGGAAACGTAAGAAATAAACTTACCCCTATAAGTACAATTTGTACTTATAGGGGATTTTTGTATTTAAAAGATATAACTAAATACAAAAATCCTCTATAGTAAAATTTACTTAAATAAATTTTTAATTAGCCAAGAAGGCAAGGAGGAATTTATTATGTTTAAAATTAAATTACACGGAGGAAAAACAGCAGAAGTTGAAGAAGCAATGTTCTGGCATTCATCTTCACATATTTTAGCACAAGCTGTTAAAAGACTATTTCCAGAAGCAAAATTAGCAATAGGACCATCAATTGAAAATGGATTCTATTATGATTTTGATGTCCCAGAACCATTCTCAGAAGAAGATCTAGCAAAAATCGAAGAAGGAATGAAAAAAATTATCAAAGAAGATTTAGAGCTAGAAAGATTTGAGCTTCCAAGAGAAGAAGCTTTAAAATTAATGGAAGAAAAAGGAGAACCTTATAAAGTAGAATTAATAAATGATCTACCAGATGGTGAAGTAATTTCTTTCTATAAACAAGGAGATTTTACAGATTTATGTAGAGGACCTCACGTTCCAAATACAGGAGTAATAAAAGCTGTAAAATTATTAACATCTTCAGGAGCATACTGGAGAGGTGATGAAAAAAATAAAATGCTTCAAAGAATTTATGGAATTTCATTCCCTAAAGCAAGCGAACTTGAAGAATATTTAAATATGCTTGAAGAAGCTAAAAAAAGAGATCACAGAAAATTAGGAAAAGAATTAGATTTATTCTTCTTTGATGAAACAGCTCCAGGTATGGCATATTGGATGCCAAAAGGATTTAAAATGATGAACATTTTAATTGATCTTTGGAGAAAAGAACATGAAAAAAGAGGATATATGGAATTCTCAGGTCCACAATTAAATAGTAGTGAACTTTGGAAGACATCAGGACATTGGGACCACTATAGAGAGGATATGTTTGTATTAACAGATTCTGATGGAAGAGAACAAGCATTAAAACCAATGAACTGTCCAAATGCTATTAAAATATATGCTTCAAAATTAAGAAGCTATAAAGATTTACCTTTAAGATTTAATGACATTGATGTTATTCATAGAAATGAAAAATCT
>JAZQTI010000075.1:0-2831 GCA_045630665.1 Candidatus Scatovivens sp. | reverse complement strand
TTTTGTTTTTTAGTATGTTTTGCTATTTTTATTTTTGTAGGATGTGATAATTTAAATGAGGAACCTAAAAATATAAATGATAAAACAACAGAGGAGATAAGTTATGTAGAAAATAAAATTTTAAATTTTTATAGTATGTATGCAAAAAATGAATATGGGGATATAGAAAATCTTAATTGGGAGTTAATAGAAGATAATGCGATTGATTTAAATAAAGTACTTGATACAATGATATTGGATTTGAATGAGATTGGAATGTCGGATGAGGATATTATAGAATTAAAAAAAGGAGTAAATGATTTAAGTATAGCTATATATAACAGAGATATTAATAATGTATTTAAACAATTTGGAATTCTATATTCACTTCTTCCTAAATATATGAAAGGATACTCGGAAGATACAAATAAAATTAACCAAATGGAACTAAAAGCATTAATTGTATTTAGTTTTTCATATGCCAATATGTTAGATTGGGAAAATGCTAAAAATACAATAGATTTAGCAATGAATAAATATAATGAGATGACTGACGATGTAGAATATATGACAGAATATTCTTATAATTTAAATAAAGTTTATATTTTAATTGGAGAACTAAAAACAGCAATAGATTTGGAAGAAATAGAATTAACGAAAGTAAAATATGTGAATTTTATTGAAAAAATATGATAATAGAGAAAAAATAAACCTACCAAATAGTAGGTTTATTTTTTTATTGATTATCGGCCTCTATTAATTTTTTTACAATTTGAACAGCATTTGAAGCAGCGCCTTTTCTGATATTATCTGATACACACCAGAAGTTAATTCCTGAATTAACACTAAAATCTCTTCTAATTCTTCCAACAAAAGATTCATCATGACCTGTTGCATTTGTTGCTAAAGGATAAATGTTGTTTTTTACATCGTCTTGAACAATTACTCCAGGAGTATTTGATAATAATGATTTTAATTCTTCTAAGTCAAAATCATTTTCGAATTCAACATTTATTGATTCACTATGTGAATTAATAACAGGAACTCTTACGGTTGTTGCTGTTATTTTAAGATCTGGTCTATTTAAAATTTTTCTAGTTTCATTTATCATTTTTTCTTCTTCTTTAGTATAACCATTTTCAGTAAATGAATCGATGTGAGGGATACAGTTATTAACAATTTGATAAGGGAATTTTTTTGGTTCTTCACCTGCAAGACCTCTTTCTAAGTCACTAACGCCTTCATGCCCGGCACCAGAAACAGCTTGATAAGTTGAATATACAATTCTTTTAATTTTATATTTGTCATCTAATGCTTTTAAAGGAATAACAGCTTGAATAGTAGAACAGTTAGGGTTTGCTATAATTCCAGAATTTTTTGAAATTTCTTCTGGATTAACTTCTGGAACAACTAATGGTACATTTGCATCCATTCTAAAAGCACTGCTATTATCAACAACAATACAGCCTTTTTGAACAGCTATTGGAGCGAACTGTCTAGAAACATCTCCACCAGCAGCAAAAATAGCAAAGTCATATCCAGAATCAAAAGAATCTTCTTTTAATTCTTTTACTAAATGTCTTTCACCTTTAAAATAAAAATCTGTTCCTGTAGATTTTCTGCTTGCAAAAAAATCACATTGTGATAGTGGAAGATTATATTCTTCTAGAATTTCTATAACTTTTCTTCCGACCATTCCTGTAGCGCCTACTACAGCAAGTTTATAATTTTTCATAAAAAACCTCCTTGTATAAAAGTAGTTTTAGAATTTATTTTAATAATTAGAGTATGGAGAAATATATGTATAATAGAATGCTTCTGTAAATACTTTTTTAAATTCACTAAAAGAAGTGAAAGAAGAAGTATAGGATTCTGAATATACACTCCATAATTCTGAATCTGTATAATAATCGTTAATATCAAATTCTTCTATAGTTGGAACTTTAGTGTTACTGCTAGTAGAATTGTTTTCTTCTTGAGATGGTTGTTCTAAATAAGGATTGTATTGAGTACCAGTTCCTTGATTATAGAAAGTAGAATTTGTTGAAGAAGAACTTGTCATATTTGTATCTTTACCATTATAATTATTTTTTACAGTGTTTTTTGTTGAATTTGCATAATGAAAATTTGATGATGGTTTTTTGGTTGATGTAGTACTAGAATCATTATGAGTAAAAATTGAACTTAGTTGGAATATATTTATTACTACAAATATAAAATATGCAAATAAAAGTACAACAATAACTAGATTTTTTGTATTTGAAGAAAATTTATCAAATGTTTTAGATAGGTTATCTGTAAAATCATATGAATTATCTGTCTTTGAAGTATAATTAGAGTTTGGTGTTTTTGAACGGTGATAATCTGTGTATCTTCTTTGATAATCATAACTAGAATTCCCATAACCACCTGTAGATTTGTATGAATTTGAAGTATAACTACTATAAGAACCTTGACTATATCTTTTTTTATAATTTTCATAAGAATAATCAGATGTGTTGTATGTATATTTTGGTGGTGTGTAATTGTAAGAAGATGATGAAGGAGAAGAATATGTAGGTCTAGGATTTAACATTTCATCATATTCTCTTTTTTGTGCTGGGTCTGATAAAACATCATATGCAGCATTTATTTCTTTTATTTTTTTATCAGCATAATCTTTATCACCTTTGTAAACATCAGGGTGATATTTTTTTACTAGTTTTTTATAAGCATTTTTTATTTGATCATTTGTGGCATTTTTACTTACACCTAAAATCTCATAGTGTGTCATAATTTTCTCCATTTCGTATTATATATTTTGTTAAATATAAATCGCTATATTAATTATAAATAAAAATTGTAAAAAAAAC
>JAZQTI010000074.1:0-19419 GCA_045630665.1 Candidatus Scatovivens sp. | reverse complement strand
ATTTGTTATATCTCTTTTTTTATAGCTAAAATTATAAAAATAGAGGATTATAATTCGAAAGAGGGTGGATTTTATGAAAAAAACACTAAAAATTTTAGCATTAATATGTATTTTGATTTCAATTGTTTCTTATGCATTTGCAAGTTATACAGCATATGAAGCAGAAAAATATATAATAAAAATTGAAAATATAGATGAGCAAATTGAAAAAATAGATTTAGTAAGTTTTGAGAAGTGTGATATGGAAGAAACAGGTTGGGATTATACAACTAGTTTTGAAATAGTGCCATTATTTGGGAAAGATAATATATCTCATTTAGATAAACATGATACAGAAAATTATTATATTAAGCAAACAGTTAGATATAATTATTTAGCAGGAACATCAGCTCAAAACATTGAAAGTACTTCAGTATCTGGAAAATATAGTGAATTTGATGAAGATGGAAACCTTATAACATATGATTTGGCAAGAGAAGAAAGATTTAACAATTCTTATGAATTTCATGATTATTCTAAAATAATGAGAGATAATGAAATTTATGAGTATTATGAGAATACAGATGAAAATGAACTAATTTGTGTAAAAACAACAAATTATGAAGCTTATAAAATAACTCCAATACAAGAAATTGATGTTTCAGAAATTTCAAATAATAAATTAGTTTATAACCATGAAGATTATTCGAATTTAAAAATTGGTATAAGAATTAAAAATGCAAGTGGAGGCTATAAAACATTTATATCTAATGATAATAGTATGTATATGACTAGATATGGAGCAAAGCCAATTATAGATAAAGAAAAAATTACTATTTTTGACTATTCAACAGTAACTTACGAAGATAATGCAGAATATTCATTTAAAATTCCAGTAAAAACAAATGACCAGTTACTTTCTTTAATAATCATAGTTGCAGTCATTTTTACTGTAATAATAATTACTTTTGTTATTTTAAATATTATATTAAAAAAGAAAAAATCAAATAAATAAATTGAAACAGAAAATAAAAAGAAGTAGCTTTTTTGCTACTTCTTTTTGGTGCACCCAAAAATACGGCTCATAGTATTATGAATGGTTATAGGACATTTGTTTAAGTTGTGTTTAAGTGAAAATACAATTATAAAAACTTGCAATGGTTGTGCCAGAATACTTTTAAAAGATTTAAAACTGTTCGGGTCTGTTTAAGAAAATTTATTATTGAAATATTAGGCAATTTTAATGATTTGTTTAGTAAAGTAAAAGCTTTGTAATGTGCTAAATATCAATAAAAAACGCAATTTTATGATTGACATTTATAAATATTATTAATATAATTTTTTCTATAGGAAATTGAGAATAAACAGATGTGGTTTGCCACTTTTTGAACCGTAATTATATGTTACGAGAATGGAGGTGGTACATATGATAGAATCAATTTTATTAATTCTAATACAATTGCTTTTAATAGGCTTAATTGCCGAAACTATCGTAGTATTTGCCTTGGTTTTACTTGTTTTAAAATTAAGTAAATAGGCATAAAAAAAAACACATCTGTGATTTTGCGGTTATAGATGTGTTTTTCTACATATAACAGGCAAACCACGTTTGTGGTTTCTCTTTTTCCTATATTAATTTTACTATAAGATAAAGAAAAAGTCAATTATATAAATTACAGTATAGGATTAAAATAAATTAATATATATTATTTTGAATAATATATATTAATTTATGACACAATTCGACATTTAAGAAATTCATATGAAATTCGATAATTTACAAGAGATAGTCCTCTATAGGTAAATTATAAATAAGAATTGTGCTAAAGGGTTATTAGGGAAACATTCCCTGATCGTACAGAGGACTTTTTCAAAGTCCTCTAGTACGTTATAGCACTTAAAAGTTGCATTAATAAAAATAATAAAGAAGAACGCTTGGTATTAATATAAAATATCAGCGTTTTTTTTATAATTTAGCACAAAACAAATGTACGTGTACTTTTTAATACTTTTTGGGGTTTTTATAGACTTTTTTATAAATTAAATAAATTTGGTGTTATTGTACTATTAAGTTCGAACAAAAAATAAAAGGAGATAATATAATGAGAGAAAAAAATAAAAATGGAGGATATGTTTTCTTTAATAAGCAGAGAAAGAATTGGAGTGCGCAATATTATGATTTCAACACTTCAAAAGGAAAAAATGTTTTAAAAACTAAAAGTTTTAAAACAGAGGAAGAAGCAAATAAATTTTTAGGGACAATAATGTATCAAAAAATGGATCCTTTATATATTGAACATAATGGTATCCCTTTAGGAGAATTCATGAAAGCAATGTTAAAAAGAAGATTTGATTTTAATCAAATTTCAGGAACTCAATATAGAAGAGTTTTACAAACAATTACACAAATAGAAAAAATTCCATTAGGACGAAAATTAATTGATCAGATAACTAGTGATGAAGTTCAAGCATATATGAATTCGTTTAAACATTTAAGCAATTCTAGTATTGATAAAATATTTAATCAATTAAATCAAGCATTTATATCTGCTTTAAATAAAGGATATATTCTAAAGAATCCAATGATTAATGTTATAAAACCAAGAAGCCAAAAACCAGACAAAGAAGTTAGAGCTTTAACGTTTGAAGAACAACAGTTGTTTACTGATTATTTATTGGAAAGAGGCGTTAATAAATGTAAATACAAAAATGTGTTTTTAATACAAATGTATATGGGATTAAGAGTAGGAGAAACATTAGCTTTGACAACTCACGATATTAATTTAAAACGAAAAAAAATGAATATATACAGAACCCTGACTGTTGATGAAAATGGAATGGTAATTATGGGAACTAGAACAAAAACTTATGCAGGAAAAAGACTAATACCAATTCCTGATTTTATGATGCCTCATATTATAGAGCAGATGAAAATAGCGAATAATCAAGATGATAATCCAGAAAAATTATTATTTAAGCCGGATAATAAAAGATATACTTACAGAGGGAGTGTAAATGATGAATTAAAACGACTATTAAAACGTCATTTTGGAATAGGAGATATAAGTACGCATTCTTTAAGACATACATATGGTACTAGATGTATAGAAGCAGGGATGGCTCCAGTAGTCGTTCAAAAACTAATGGGACATACAGATGTTGGGATAACATTAAATACATATACATCTGTTTTTGATAAATTTAAAGAGAAAGAAATTGATAAAATGAATCAGTATTTTTTAGAGGAAAAAATGATAGATCCCAAATACACATTAAGTGAATATAACGATTTAGAACAATAAAAGTAAATATAAATTACTAAACAAAATATGATTGCTTGAAATGTATGATACTGTAAGTTAAAACGATAAAAAAGAGTGAAAAACAAAAATACTGTTTAGATATTTTTCCTAAACGGATATTATAAAAAATAAGAAATGTTTTGAAAATAGTTTAGAAATTGCCTGAAAAAATAGATAATAAATAAATATAATTAAAAAAGTAAAAACTATGAAATGCTTGAAAATAAAGAGTTTGGCTTGAAAAACAAACTTAAATAGATAACAAAAAAACCGCCTAAAAGCGGTTTTCAATGGTGCACCCAGAGGGATTCGAACCCCCGGCCTTCCGGTTCGTAGCCGAACGCTCTATCCAGCTAAGCTATGAGTGCATATCAACTTTTATAATTATAAACTCAGTTCCTTAATTTGTCAATAATTTTAGCTTTCCACTTGCAAAAAAACTATTTAATTGTTATGATTATACTGAAAAATTATTAATAGGTGATTAGAAAGTGAAAATTGAAAATAACTTAAATAAATTAAAAGATAAAAAATCAAATTCAGGTTTTTATGCTTTTATTGTTATTATATTTTTAATAGTCTTTTTTACCGCTAGATATGCAACTGATGAAGAATTTAGAACAATGATTAATGTAAATATTCTAAAAAAAGAAGTTGCAGAATCAACATTAACAACAATAGATATAGATTTGAATTCAAATCCAAATATATTTGCGTACGATAAATACATTGCAATTTTGGCAAAAAATAAATTATCACAATATACAGAAGAAGGAAAAAAAGTTGCTGAATTAGATACCAATATTTCAATTCCTCTTGTGCACACAAGTGGAAAATATATGGTAATGGCTGAAAAAGATGGTCAAAAAATATATCTAATTTCAGGAGAACGTATTGTTTGGGAAGATCAAGTTGAAGGAAACATCTCAGAAGTAAATGTTAATGAGAATGGGTATGTAAGTATAGTAATAAAAAATACTACTTATAAATCTGTAATAGCTTTTTATGATTTAGAAGGAACAGAATTGTTTAGAACATATTTATCAACAAACTATGCAATTTGCACTGCTGTTTCTACTAATAATGAATATTTAGCTATTGGTGAAGTAGACTATTCAGGAACAATATTAAAATCATTTGTAAAAATTATTTCAGTTGATAAAGCACAAAAAGAACCTGAAAGTTCAATTGTATATACTTATGAATCTGAAAATGGAGAAATAATAACAAACATAAATTATCAAGATAAAGAAAACGCAATTTGTATGTTTAATAGTTATGTTGAAATTGTTGGAAAAGATTCAAACCAAAGATTGTATGATATAACAGATAATGATTTATTTGTTGATGTTAATTTAACTGATGCTGTTGCTGTTGTAGATAAACAATCTTCAGGATTATTTTCATATGAATATGAAATTCTTTTAAAAAACACAAAAAGTAAATCAGAAAGTTTATATATTTTAGACAGTGATTTACCAAAATCTATAAAAGTATGTAAAGATAACATGGCTTTAAATTTAGGAAACGAAATCAGAGTAGTTAATTCTAAAGGATGGTTAGTTAAAAAATATACTTCTGATAACCAAATAAAGAATGTGGTTATAGGAGATACAATTGCTGGTGTTATCTATAAAAATAAAATAGAAATAATCAAGTTATAGGAGGAAACGATGGGAGTAATAAATTGGGTTGCCTTTGGTGGCATTTTAGTAGATTTAGTAATTATCTCAATTCTAATTTCAAATTCATATTGGGGATATAGAAGAGGATTAGTTGCAGTTTTATTTAAAATATTAGCATTTATTGTGGCATTATTAGTTGTATTCCTTCTATACAAACCAGTTTCTAATTCAATTATAAATAACACACAATTAGATGAAACTTTATCAAATGCAATTAGAAGCAACTTAGAAGGTACTACTTTAATGAATGGAGATTTATTAGAACCTACAGAATCTAACTTCTCTGCAGCAGTAGTTGAATTAATAAATTCATTTGTAACAGAAGCTTTAAAAGTAGCTGATATAGATCCAATGGGATATGCTTCAACACAACTTGCATATTTTATGATTAGAGTTGGAACAATGATTTTACTATATATGCTTTCAAGATTTTTCCTACTTTTCGTAAGATTTGCAGCAGAATTAATTGGAAACTTACCATTTATTAAAATGTTTAATAAATCAGGTGGTTTAATATATGGTATCTTAAAAGGAATATTAACAATCTATGCAATCTTAGCAGTATTCTCAGTAATTTCACCATTAATTAGTGGATGGGGAATTATAAGTGCAATAGAAGATTCAAGAATTGGTTACAAAATGTATAACGATAATATAATCGTAAATCTAATAACAAAATAACTTATTAAGGCAGACATAATAAAGTCTGCCTTTTTGTATGTTTTACACTTTTTTGGTAATAATTAGAAAAAAGATATAGATTAATAATTGCAGGAAGAGGAGATTTTATTGAATAGAATAAATAACACTAAAAGTAATAACCACAAGAAAAGAAAGAAAAAAGAAGAACTAGAATTTGAAGAAATTAGTATAAAAAGTTCAAAATCTCAGAAAAAAGAAGAAAAAATAGTTAAAAGTAGAAAACAAATTAGAGAAGAAAAGAAGAGGGCAAAAGAAGAAGCAAAGCAAAAAAAGAAAGAAGAAAAAAGAAAAAAGAGAAAAAGATTTTTCATAAAATTGACATTACTTCTTATATTAATAATAATTGTTTTTTCTTGTTGGTTTTATAAGAAAACAGAAGAAAACGGCGGTGGATTAAGAGGAAGTTTAATCACAGTTTTGGGATTATCTGTGGAAAACGTAGATGCTCTTGAAAGTATAAATATACTATTATTGGGGATAAGTGAAGATATATCTTCAAAATTAACAGATACAATTATTTTATGCTCATATAATCCTAAAACACAAGATGCATATATGTTATCGATTCCAAGAGATACATTTGTTGGAAAAAATAAAGATTCAGCAAAAGGTTCAGAAAAGATTAATGCTTTATATTCTAAAAATCCAGAGAAATTGCTAGATAAAGTTTCAGAAATAACTGGACTTGATGTTGAATATTATGCTGTTGTAAAAACTCAAGCTTTGATTGAAATTATAGACATTATAGGTGGAGTGGAATTTGATGTGCCAATAGATATGGATTATGATGATCCAACTCAAGATTTGCATATACATTTGAAAAAAGGAGTTCAGGAAATTGACGGTAAAAAAGCAGAACAATTATTAAGATTTAGACATAATAATGATGGAACATCTTATCCAGCTTCATATGGTGATAATGACTTCGGAAGAATGAAAACACAAAGAAACTTTATGACAGAAACAGCCAAACAAACTTTAAGTTTAAAAAATATCTTTAAATCGAGAAAAATTATAAATACAGTATATGACAATATAGAAACGAATTTTGTAAGTGAAGAGTTAATTGAATATATTCCAACTGCAGTTGGATTTGATTCTAATAATATTAAAAGTAATCAATTACCAGGAGTATCTGAAAAATGCAATGATTTATGGTTTTTTGTCTATGATAAAAATAAAACAAAAGAATTAATAAAATCTTTGAATATATAAAATATAAAAACCTATACTTTTTATTTTTAGTATAGGTTTTTTGTGTGAATTTTTAAATTTATAATCTATCTGGTTTTTGGAATAATCCTGAAAATAAACTATGTGGCTTTGCAGTTTCTTCTTGAATTGGATCAAACGAGTTTGAATCTATTTTACAAGTATCATCTGAAGTATCACTTGTTTTTAATGTGTAGTAGTTATGAGAGCTTGTTGCACTTGACATTTCAGAAGCAAGAGCATAGACTTTTTCGTAATCCCAAATATCTATCTTATATGTTCTTAGCATTTTGTAAATTGGGTCTGAATAAGATGGATGTTCACTTACTACAATAACAATAGAATGAGTATGATATTGCCCTGCAAGATCTCGTAATTTTGCTATATCAAATGCAGTGAAAGAAGATGCAAATGATTTTTTAACTCCAAAAAGATAATTTTCAACGTTACTATCTGCTCTTATAACAATAAGAGAATCAGAAGTATATATATTTCTAATATCTGAAAATCTTTGTGTATTTAAGGCTTTTAAAAGTAAACCATAAGGTGTTGAAGTTGATCCAGACATAGAAAGTGAAAATATGAAAGCAAATATAAATAGCATGAAAATTATTACAACCATTAAAATCATAACCATTATAACTAATCTCCTTTTTATTTTTTCTCTTTTAATTATATCACAAAAAAATAAAAATCAACAAAATATTTAAATAAAAAATAAAAAGGCTTGCTTTTATCAAGCAAACCTTTATAATAATCAACAATTTATTTTCTTCTTCTTTTTTTAGATTTTTTTCTAGATCTTAATATTGAAGTTGCTAATAGAAGAAGTATAACTCCGGCTAAAATTAAGTAAATACTATAATCAACTTTTATAACTTCATCTTTTGCTAATAAATTAGCACTATATTCAATGTCATCAACTTTATATTTTACAGTTCCAATCTTTTCGCCAGCCATGATAGGTGCTACAAGATTTTCTCTTAATGCAATTTCTGGAATAACATCATTCATATTTATGCTTTTATTATTTACAACAGTTATTGTTTCATCAATTATTAAATCTAAATTCTTTGTTTCTTTTGTACCTTTTTCAATTTCAATTGTATTTACTATAGAATTTTTTTCAATTATTTTTGTTAAAGTAAAATTATCATATGCATAATTAAATAATTTTTTTGAATCAACATATCTAGAATTTAAATTTTCTTTTGTAGTTCCACCATTTAAAACAACAGCTATAAATTCCAAACCATCTCTGTGTGCACCTGCAACTAAACAGTTACCAGCTTTTGAAGTGTATCCAGTTTTAATTCCAATTGCATTTTTATAATAATAATTTCTACTATTTTCATTTAATAATTCATTAGTTGTTTTTAATACTCTATCTTCACTTGGATATTTTTCTGTTGCAGGAAGAGTATATTCTGTAGTAGCAACAATTTTTCTAAATGTTTCATTTTTCATTGCATAATCCGCAATTAAATATAAATCATATGCGGTTGAATAATGACTATCATCATGTATTCCATTTGGATTAACAAAATGTGTTGTTTTACAACCAAGAGCTCTTGCTTTGTCATTCATCATAGCAGAAAAACCTTCCACAGAACCACCAACATGCTCGGCTAAAACATAAGCTGCATCATTAGCAGATGGAATCATAAGTGCATAAAGTAAATCATTTATAGTAAGCTGTTCTCCAATTTGCAAATTACAAGTAACATATCCACTTGGAATATTGTTTAGAGCAGTTTCCCTAACAGTAACTTTTTCATCTAAATTACAATTTTCAAGAACTAAAATAGCAGTTAATATTTTTGTGGTACTTGCTGGATATAATTGCTTTGTTGAATTTTTTTCATAAAGAATTCTGCCAGTACTTACTTCAACTAAGATTGCTGCTTCAGAATTTAAATTTAGTTCTGCTGCGAATGCTAATGAGCTAATACTTATTAGCATTAAAAATAGTAATAAAATCTTTTTTAATTTTAATCTCATAAAATTCCTCACATGAAATTTATTGTTTGAATTATGATATATCAAAAATCGACAAAATTCAATAGTAAAAAAGCTTGTAAAAATCGATAAAAAAACTTGAATAATAGTAAAATGGAGAAAGGAGAAGTATGGAGAATCAAAATGAAAATTTTAAAAAAATTATAATAATAATTATTTTATAGGAGAATCATTAGCTCAAAGAATTATAAATTATCGCGAAGGAAATGGAAAATTTAAGAATATAGAAGATTTAAAAAATGTAAGTGGAATAGGAGAAAAGAAATTTGAAAGTTTAAAAGAATATATTGTTGTAAAATAACAAAAAGTCCGCCAATCTTGGGCGGACTTTTGTGAGGTATCAGCTACCTTCATACACTTTGTAATAAGATCGTTTCCACAATGTGTGGAGGTGAATCGTTTTCGAAGTACTCAAATAAATCTTGAAGAGCTTCATAGTATGCAAATGCAGTGTCGTAGCAAGGGTCATCAATCCATGCTTCACGAAAATCGCCTAAACCGACGTCTTCAGGTAATACCCCATAGCCGTAAACTAGGTTTTCTTCGTAAAGAAGAATGGCAGTAGAGATGACGTAAGCTTGCTGTTCAAGGGTTTTGGCATACTGACGGTACTGGAAGTGGTAAATTCCGCCCATGATGAGCATCAAGATGAGGAAACCGGTGATGAACTTGTTCATCGGGATTACTTTCGGGGAATAGGCTACTTCGTAGTTGCCTTCGGGAAGCTCTGAAGAGCTGTGTTCGGTAGGAAATTCGACAATCTTGTTGCCAGAAGTTTCCATGCCATGGTCGTTGCTGTTAATTGCTGCGTTGTTTTCCATAGACTCTCTCTCCTTTTTGAATTTTTGAAAGTACGTATCGATGTTTTTTTACTAGTGTTTCTAAAACATCAGATAAAATAATTTTACTATAATTATGTTAACTTGTCAAGTTTGATGCTTTTTCATCTATTATTTAAATTAGTTATTTTAATAAATTCAAATGTTTAAATGCTAGAAATAATAAAAAATAATAGGAAATATTGTTTTCTAAAATGAATATGATATAATTTTCTTGAAAATTCAAGTTAAAATTTTGATATAAAATAATTGATTGATAAATTATAGGAGTTAGTGGATGAGTGAGATAAATTTTGGGGAGTTAAATGGTTATAATACAGTAATGGAATATTCTATGAAATTACTAGAAATTATAAAAAGTTTAGATTCAAAAGAACCTGATTTTGAATCTATGAAAAAATTAGCAGATCCTCAATATGAATATGCTTCTGCTAAATTAATCTGTATGATACAATCAATTAATTTTTTTCAATTATATGAAAAATATGGAAAAGATGCATCTATATCAAGCTATAATATGGAAAAAATAGTAGAGCTTCTAGAAAATCTTAAGATAGATGGCATGCCAAAAATAGATATAAATAAAAAAGAAAAGATTTTTAGAAATTGTTTAGCACATGGAAGATATACCTTAAGTATGGATGAAAATGGAGAGATAAATGTTATTTTTGATGATCCAAGTTTAGTTGTTGATGGAATCAAAACAAGAATAACAGGACAAATGCCATACTCTGTGTTTAGTGATTTATCTACACTATACATAGATTCTGTAAATATTGAAAAAATAGAGATAAGAGAAAATCCAGAATTTGAAAGTACTTCAATAAAGAATTCTTCTATGGATAAAATATATAGAACATTTTTCAAAAGTATTCATAAATTTGATGTAAAATATGACAAAACTTTTTCTGCATATAATGATTTAGCTACAGCAGTTAGAGAATATCAAAAAGATATCAAAGATGACAGAAAATATAGAAATTTACAACAAAAATCAGCACAATTTGTAAGAGATACCAAAAATGATGTAACAAGAACTCAAGTTGATTTAACAGAAGAAGAACAAGAATTTTTTAAAAAATATTTTGACTTTATTGGAAAAAAGAAATTTACCAAATTATTGAATTTACAGTTTGATAGACTAAGACAGTTAAGTGGAATTAATCACAGCTTACCTAAAGGTGCTAACATGGAAAAAATATTTAAATTAATAACTGCAATGAAGGACTCAACACGTTATTATGATTTGCTAGCTGTAATACTTAATTCGAAAGAAGGTAAATTAGGAATAGCAACAGATAGAACTTTTGGATTAGCATATTTTGTAGAAACAATAAATCATATGAATCAATTAGGAAATAGAGAAAGAGCTTTTTCAAAAGATGCAGAGGAATCAATTAACGAAACCGTAGGAAGGCTATTTAATGTGGATTTTACAAAATTTCCATTACCTGAAAGAGACAAAGTTCTAAGAGAAGAAATAGAAAAAAGTTCTTATCTTACTCCAATTTTATATTCAAATATGTTAGTTGCTATGACAAGTTATGCTATTGGTTATGCGAAAGAAGTTAATAGTAATTACAATAAAGAAATTTTTGATTTTAAAGATATAGATTTAAAAGGATTAAAACCAACTTTCGAAGATTTAAATAGACCATCAGTAAAGACTGTTGATGTACATTCAAAAGCAGAAAATGCATTAAAGAGAAAAAAAGAAGATCAAAGAGATTCTGTAATAAGAAAAGTAAAAAAAGACTTAAATTTTGTAAACAAAAAGGGCAAGAATAGTTTTGAGACTTTAAAAGAATTAATAACTAGATCTGGAATTGATTGTGGCATAGTTTTTTTAGAAAAAACAGATGATATGAAAAAAGATTTAGATGCTATATTTATGCAATTGGATTCAGAAGTAGATGAAGATGAGAACACAAAATATTTACTACAAGACGATGGTAAAATTCTAAAAGCAAAACTTCAAGGATATATTGATACGCTTCAAGCGAATGGGAAATTAAAAGAAAATAGAGGTGTAAGAAAAACATCTGAAGAGATAATATGTAAATTATCAGGAGCAATAGAAAAAATTGATCAGTTATTTGATATAAATAAAGAAATTGTAGAACTAGAACAAGAAGTTACAAAAACAGCAGGAGAAGTTCCTTATGACGATTCAAGTGTATTTTTTGATCACATAAGAAATTCATTTACACACTCATATTTTAAGATTGATTATGATGAACTTTTTAGAACAAGAGATTTTTCAAAAATAAAATTTCATATGGAAGATTATGATAAAAATGATGATGGGACAAAAAGAAAAACATTTGAAATTGATTTAACTGCTGAAGATTTGTTATATTTAATGGGAGCTATACAAGAAAGATTAAATAGATCTGTGGTTGCAAATAAGAAAGTAGAGCTTGAAAATGTTCATTTAAATATGCTACGAGATGATAGAGGAATTCAAAGATATGATACTACAAAATATGATAGTAAAAGTCATCCGATAAAACCAGTAAGAAAAGAAGACAGAGCAACAGGTGAAGATTTTGAAGCAAGTGTGTCTGAAGATATATTAATGAGAGGGCTTACAAGTAATACTTTAAACGAAATACAAAAAACAAAAGAAGGAGGAGAGAAAAAGGAATGATAAATTCTAATGTTTATTCTGAGGTGTATGAAATATTATCATATATGGATAAAGCAACTGTTATGAAGATTCCTATAGAGATTCTTGAAACTATAAAAAGTGAAAGAAATAAAGAATATATTTCAAGAATAAATCCAGAAGATATTTTTAATCCAAATAATATTGAAGAAAAAACATTAGAAATACTAGCTTGTTTGGATGTTAATTATTGGATGGATAAAACCAAAAAAGAAAAGCTAGAATTAAAAAATAGAGAAAGAATTCGAATAGAAGAACAAGAAAAGAAGAGAAAATATGGAGATTATGACATATTCGAGAAGAAAAGTGAAAATTATAATTTAAACGAAACTATTGAAGAAAACTATTTAGTAAAAACAAAAGAAACAATATTTGATAAAATAATAAGTAATATAAAAAGAATTTTTAAATTTCATAAATAAAAGTTATGAGTTAATAAATTTAAGGAGTGTAAGGATATGAATAATAAAAATACTTATAAATTCTTAATTACTATAATAATAGTCTTAATTTTGGTAATATGTATTTTAGTTTGCTATATAGCAAGATTAAATAAGGAAGTTGAAAACGAAAAATCACTACAAAAAGATTTGATAGAGCAAGAAGAATCGATTGAAGAAGAAAAAAAAGAAAATCTAGATTATACTCAGTATGAAAATAAAATAGAGAATACAGCTAATATGGAAAATATAACTAATAATATTGACAAAGAAAAAGTATCAAATGAACCTAAGAAAATAAAATCAAGAGTTGGAAAGTATTTTGAATGGGATGAAGACGAAGAAGAAATTGATTTAGAGAAAAAAGATGATGGGACATATGCTGGTTGGGATGATGATCTATTAGTTATGGGATGTGGCTGGTGGTGTACTGTCGAAGATGTTAATATGGACGTTATTGCTTCTTCAACATTACAAGGAAAACAACATTTAAATTATTTGGCAAATAATATATATGATAATTCTAGACACAATTCATGGGTAGAAGGCGTTGATGGAGACGGAATTGGAGAATATTTAGAATTATCACAACAGTATTTGTGTTATGAAGGTGATACAGATGGTGGACGTTTAGGCGAAATTTGTGTTGTAACAGGATATGCAGATACAAAAAAATTATGGGAAGAAAACAATAGAGTAAAAACATTATTGATGTATATGGATAATAAACCTTATGCATATCTAGAGTTAAAAGATACAATTCAACCACAATATTTTGATGTGTGGGAAAATGGTAGATATGACTTAAGTCCAAGCCAAGAAATAAATTTAAAGTTTGAAATTGTAGATGTTTATAAAGGCACAAAATATGATGATACTGCTATAACATTTTTAAATGTGGACTTTTTAAAAGGACATTAGAATAAAAAATAAAAGAAACAAATTATAATATATAGTTTGTTTCTTTTTTGCACAAAAGAGAATATGTTAGAAAAAAAGAGAAAAAAGCAGAAAAAATGAGAAAAATACATGGAATGCAATTGACATAAATATAAAAAATATGCTATAATGAGGTTGTAGGGGAGTAATAACCATAGAGATATGGAATAGCATCAACAATTTGCGGAAACAAAACCTGGTGCTATTTTAAAATATGAGACTTACTAGTACAAAAGTACTAATAATGTCTCAGTTTTTGTTTTATAGGAAAAATATAATTTATCAGAAGACATATTTAGTACAGAAGTACTAAATATGTCTTTTTTGTTACTAAAAAGAAGAAAGAGAAGGAGAAATATGGATACTGAAAAATGTGATAACAAATTTTTACAAATGATTAAAGAGATTATTAAAGGGTTAAAAATAATATTTGAATAGTTTAAAGAAATTCCAAAATAAGAAGGGGGTATTTTTAATGGAAGTTTATGATTTTAATTATGGATGGAGAAAAATTCGTGCAAGAATATGGAAAACAGGATCTGTTTATATTGACATGCCATCAAGAATAGGCTATAGAGATACGATTTGTTTAGAAGATAGGGGATGGAGATATACATCTACATCTACAGAAGAAGATTGTATAGATTATATATTTCATATGTGGATGAAAGATAATGGAATGATGGCTTGGGCTAATGATATGAGTGGAGGAATACAATATTTGTCTGAACCTTTTAATCCTGATTATCCTAATGCTGATTTGTTAAATGATACTGCAATGAAACTTTATACAGTTTCTCATGAAATAAGAGAATATCAAAAAAGAAATTTACCAGTTGAAGAGGTATTTGAATTAAGAAAATCATATTTAACTACTCTGCTAAAAACATTAGGTTATGATAGTATTGATACTGTAGGCGAACCGATAGATGATTCAATAGGATATCTTGGGTTAAATAAGGTTGTAGATGCTTTAGAAAATTACTTAAGTTTATCTAATTTAGTACACTCGTTAGGAAAGTATGGAGACTATGAGCAATATACATGTAGAGCGTTAAAAGAAGTTACAAGAGAGCAAATGTTAGAATATGTAAAACCAGTAAAATATCAACTATCTGAATTTGAGAAATTTATGAAAGAAAAAGATACTGATTTAAAAGAAAAAAGAGTGATTTTACCAGAATATAGAAAAAATATGAAAGAAAAAATAGGTGAATACACTTTTGATACTTATGAAGAAAAAGTAAAAGCTGTTGCTATTCTGTTGCTTGAATTAAATGCCGACCTTCTAACTGAAGAACAAAGAAGTAAATTAGGAATTGAAGCTTTTAAATTAATGGACGAACTAACAGTAAAAGACAAAATATCAAGTGTAATAGATTCGGAAGAATTCAATTTAGCTTGTAGAATTGAAGATGAATTTGCTTATGATGAAACTGAAGAATTATTAAATGTAATTGGAGAATTGAAACCTGTTGAGGGTAAATATGCTGATAAATATTCAAAAGAGGATATACGAAGACTTCTAGAAAGTGAACATAAAGAATTTGAAGAAAGAAAAGCCTCTGTTAGTGTACAAGAAGATATACGTAAGAAATATTATTCAAGAAAACCAAAAAAACAAGAGACTAAAGCTCTAGAAGATGAATTTGTTCATTAATTATAGGATAAAAATAGGTACTTGAAAAAGTTATGTAAACGTGATATAGTGTATGTGCCAAAAAAATAGACATGGAGGATATAATTATGAGTGATATTGTCGTTTGTGAAGTACGAACACGGGAAGGATTAGCTGAAGCTTTTGCAGTTGAAGTTGCCAAAAAGCATAAGAGTAATCTGGAGTTTTGGAAGGCAACTGCTATGAGTGACAAGGAAGAATACGCGATGTGGGAAGCGCGTATTCATAATGAACCGGATATTGTAAAAGAAAGAGCGTTTAACCGCATTATGTCCATTATGGATAATCCGCAATATAACCGCAAGTTTTACAGAAAAGTATGGATGATTTTTGTTGATTGGAGCACAATCAGAATTGTTCCTTCAACAGGATTTTACCGCAACTTACTGGCCAGAGATATCACAAATTCAATTCCTGCAAATGTTGAGTATCTCATCAGTATGAAAGACATGAGCATTACCCAAATTATACACAGTCAGAGTGATAGACTGTAAACTTCCAAGAAAAAAGTTTCTAATTGAGGAACACGAAGCCCCAGGGGAAAACCTGGGGTTCTTGTTTTTTAAGTTTTTTGTTATTTATAATATAAAAATGATTCAAAGAATAAAAAAACAGAAACTTTAAAAGTTTCTGTTTTTTATGGTTGCGGGAGTAAGACTCGAACTTACGACCTTCGGGTTATGAGGAGTACTATATATATAGTACTATTTTTTATTATGTGTTAAATAGTGTTTTTATTTACATTTTCAATGGTTCTATTTATTATTATTTATTAAGATTTGTTAATATTTATTATTGTAATATTAAGTATTATATTAAGTAATTTTTATATAGTATTGAAAATTAAAATATAATCGTGATATATTTACAACAGCATTATTATTTTGAAAGGACTAGTATTATGGAAGATATAAATAAAATCATTTCTACATTAAAAAGACTATTATATACAAATGAAGAATTTTCAACCTTTGATATATTAAATAATAGTACTCCTACATTAGTTTGGGAAGCATCTAATTTAGGTATGAATTTTTATACACTAACATTAAATATTGATTTGGACTTCTATTCTCATATATTAAGTATGGACTTTGATTCTTTCTATGAAAAATATGGTACTGATAATTTAAGAGATATAGAGGACCATATTTCTGGTTATCTTTCTGATATATTAAGAGGAGAACCAGACCAAATTAACGGTGTTATAATAAAACCTAAAATAAAAAATTATATTAATTGGGAAGAACTTTCTGATATTTATGATAAAGAATCTTTAATTAATGATATAGAAAAAGCTAGAAATATTCTTATAGCAGTTTCAAATGGAAAAAATATTAGAGATTATAATGACGAATATATATCAGTTTACCAAAATATAGATATAGCATTACAAAAAATAGGTGTTCAAAATCCTAATCCATATAAAACATTATGGGAAGCATATCAATATTGGTCTGCACATTTATCAAGTTATGCAGATAGAAGAGTATATTTTCAAAATTTATATGAAGGACTTTTGAAAGATTTAAATGAAAGTGAAGAATATACAGATTTATCATTACATTTAGAATATACTGGTTGGAAAGAAATTGATAGGAAAATTGCAGAAATAAAGAAACAATTTAAGGAAGCTGAAAACGAAGAACAATTTAATGCAATAGGAGCAATATGCAGAAGTACTTATGTTTCTCTTGCTACTAATGTTTTTGATGAAAATATTCATAAAACTGTTGATGGAGTTAAGCCTAGTGAAACTGATTATAAAAGGAAGCTAGAAGCTTTTATAAATTATAATTTATCTGGACAAACAAATGAATCGTTTAGAAGTCATTGTAAAAAAACATTAAATTTAGCAGATGAATTAGTCCATAAAACGACAGCTAATAAAACACAAACAGCTTTAACAATAACTTCTTTAATATCAATAGTGAATATAGTAAAAATATTAAACGGAAATGAGATAAAAATATAAAGAGCTTTTTGGCTCTTTATATTGCAATTTCATTTAAATAATTATTTAATTTTTCCATTTCTTCATGTTGCAATTCGTCTAAAACATGAGTATAAGTGTCTAATGTGAATTGAACACTTGAATGACCTAATATTTTACTAACAGTTTTTGCTGACATTTTACTTTCTAATGCTCTTGAAGCGAAAGTATGCCTTAAAGCATGAAAAGTACAGTCTTTTATATTTCCATCTTTTAACATTTGCTTATATTTTTGTAATACTGTGTCTGGGTCTAAGAAAGTTCCATCATTTTTACAAAAAACCATATTATTATCTTGATATTTAGTACCTAATACTTTTTTCCACCTATTTTGTCTTTCATAAATTTCTTTTAACAAGTTTTTTAAAGTATTAGTCATTGAAATTGTTCTTGTAGAATTCTCTGTCTTAGTATAGAATTCTAACCTTAGAATTGTTTTTTTATTTATATTCTTATCATAATTTTTAATTCTTCGTAATTGTTTATTTATATTGATACTCTGTTTGTCAAAATTTATATCATTCCAAGTTAATCCAAGTAGTTCACCTTTACGCATACCAGTATTTAATGCAGCGATTACAACAGCACCATATATAGCATCTTTTTGTGCTATTTTTAACAATTTATTTTGTTCTTTTTTTGACAAAATTTGTATTTCTTTCTTTTCTACATTAGAATTTTTCATTGTAGGAACCTTAGCTATACTAGCATAATTTTTCACAATTAATTCTTGTTCTAGTGCTTCTTGTAAAGCTTTGTGCAATACTAAATGTATATTTCTAACAGTTTTTACGGATAAACTTGTATTTTTTTTATTTCCTTTTCCATTTAGTAATAATTCATAATACATATTATCAATATGAGATTTCCTTAAATCCATTAATTTTATATGACCTATATGAGGATTTAGATGATTTCTTATTATTCCTTCATAACTCACTCTTGTAGAATTTTTAACATTTTTTATAACATAAGAATTATACCATATTTCTAACCAGTCTTTTAAAGTATATTTATTAGTAGTTGTATTGCCATAGTTAATTCTTTCACTTTTAAATTTCTCTAATTTTTCTAAAGCAATTGTTTTCTTTTTACTAGTAAATGTTTTAAATTTTTGTTTTCCGTTTTCTCCATATCCAATAGTTATTCTTGCTTCCCAATAACCACTATTAAGTAATCTAATACAACCTTCACCATTTCCTCTTTTTTTACTTTTTTTCATATTACTTTATTCCTTCTAATATTTTTAAATATTTATAAATTGTTGGATAAGATAAATTGCATAATTTAGAAAATTCTAATTTATTTATTTCATTATTTTTAAATTTTGGATAATATCTATAAAATATAGAGGGGATATCATCTTCATTAGTTATAGGTCTTCCTAATTTTTTTCCTTTTGCTCTAGCATTTTCAATACCACTTTTGACTCTTTGTGTTATTATATTTCTTTCTAATTCCGCAAAGACTCCCATCATTTTTAACATTCCTTCTGTCATGGGGTCTAATTCATTTGTACAATCTATTGTGAAATTTCCTAATACAAGTTTAATTTTTTTATTTTTTGCTAATTCAATAATTTCACATAATTGTTTAGTACTTCTTGTAATTCTACTAACTTCATTAGCATATATACAATCGCCAACCGAAATTCTACTAATCAAATTATTCCATTCTTTTCTGTCAAATTTTGTTCCACTTTCGTATTCAAAGAAAATGTTTCTTTCTTCAATTCCTTTTTCTAATAATTCTCGTATTTGCCTACTAATATCTTGTTTTTGTTCATTAGTTGAACATCTTGCATAACCATATAACATATATTTTCTCCTCATTGCCATAATGACAAATATTTATAATTATTATAATATATAAACAAAAATATTTCTACCATTTCTTTTATACTTTTAGACATTTTTTGCCTGAATTTAGAGCAAAATCGGCTACTTTTTTTGTATAAATGAAT
>JAZQTI010000073.1:0-9190 GCA_045630665.1 Candidatus Scatovivens sp. | reverse complement strand
ATAATTCCTTCTTTTCCCATATATGTGCTAGCTGTAATTCTAGCTGGCTTTCCAAATGAGAAATCTCCAATTTTGATCACTGTTAAACCATTTACTTGTCCTACAGCGAAACCTTCTGTATCAATTAAAAGAGCTTCTTCTTTTATCATTTGAAGATATCTTGTATCATATTTTTTAACTCTTTCAATACGTTCATCTAGAGCTTTTTGTACATATTCTTTTGTTATTATTTTTTGTTTATCTTTTTTTGCCCAAACAGAAGCTTCGCCAACTATTTCACCAATTTCACTAAATTGTGTTGATAATTTTTCTTTATCTCCAGCAAGTTTTGAAGTTACTTCAACTAAACGAGCCATTGCTTCTTTATCTAAGTCTAATAAATTTTCTTGTGTACAAAAACTTCTAACAAATTTACTTAATCTTTCTATATTTTCTGCTGTTTTTGGAGCATCTTCTTCAAATTCAACTTTTATTTTGAACAATTTTCTAAAGTCATCATCCATTGATAATAAAGTATGATATATATTAGAATTTCCTACTAATAAAACTTTTGCATCTAATGGAATTGATTCTGGTTTTAATGAAACAAGTAACATACCATTTCTTTGTTCCATAGAATTTTCTATTGATAATTCTTTTATTTTTAATGCTTTTTTCAAAGCTTCATAACAAGCACCATTTAATAATATATCTTTCGCTTGGAAAACAATATATCCACCATTTGCTTGATGTAATAAACCTGGTTTAATCATCATATAGTCTGTTTTTAATGCACCATATTGATTTTCGTATTCAAGTCCACCAAAAATATTGTAGAATGAATAGTTTGTATCCATTATTACAGGAGCACCTTCTAATTTACTATTATCTATAAATAAATTTACTCTATAATTTAACCAAGGTTCTTTTTCTGTTCTTGAGATTTGTTGCATTTGAGGTGGTGTTGGAGCTTTTTGATCTTGCTCTGGAGCTAAGAAACAGTTAATATTTTTTAAAATATCTTTTTTTACATTTTCTAAATATGTTCCAACTTTTTTATTTCTTTTATAATTCGCTTTTATAGAATTGATATGAACATTGATTGTCATTAATGCAATATTTGATTGCCATTCTTCAATTTTCTTTTCAGCTTGTCTTTCAATTGCTTTTATTTCAGCTAATGCTTGAAAAATTTGTTCTTGAACTAATGCAGAACGTTCTTCAAATTCTCTTTTTACGCTTTCGTCTAATTCTTCAAATTCTTCTTCAGCAAGAGTTTTTCCATCTAGTACAGGCATCATATAAACACCATTATCTGTTGCTTTTACTTGAAAACCTTGTATCATTGTTTTTTGGTTTAATTTTTCTAAAAGTTGTTCTCTTTTTTCTTCAAACTCTTGTCTTATAAGTTGCTTTTCTTTTTCAAAATCATCATTATTAAATGTTTTTTTGATATCTCTTCTTACATCTTTAACAAAGCCTTCCATTGTATCTTTGAAGACTTTACCTTGTCCTGCTGGAAATGATACTGCTACAGGTTCATTTGGATTTTCAAAATTATATATATATACCCAATCATTTGGTACTTTTTCTTTTACAGCTTTTTTCTCTAAAAACTTTTTAGTATACATTGTTTTTCCTACACCAGAAGGTCCTTCTAAATATAGGTTGTACCCTTTTATATCTATATCTGTACCGAATTCTAAGGCTTTCATTCCTCTTTCTTGTCCATATATTAAATCATTTGTATCTACTAATTCTTTTGTTGTTTCAAATTTGAACAAATTAGGATTGCAAACATCTTTCAAATCCTTTGCTGATAGTTCATTCTTTTTTCTCATTAGTACATTTCCTCCGATAAACATTTATATTGTGATTTTATATCAAACAAATAAATAATGCAATTATTATTTATAAAAAAAATGTGTTATTTGCATTACATTATACAATAAATTTTTTAGTCATAATAATTGCATTATTTATTCCATTATAATATTTTTTTCTAATTCCAACTTCTTCAAATCCAGACTTTTTATATAAGTTAATTGCAGCCTGATTTATCTCATTTACTTCTAAACTGATATTTGATTTCCCTGTTTGAATTGCCATTTCTATTAGTTTATCTAAAAGCAATTTTCCTATACCTTTTTTTCTTTCAGTCTTTTTTGTTACTATATTAGTAATTTCCACATCATCAGGTAAAATTATTATTCCCGCAAAACCAACAATTTCATTTTCATTTTTTGCAATAATATATTCAGATAAATCACTTTCAAGTTCACTTTTTAAAATACTAGGAGTCCAAAATTCATCAAATTCAGTTTGAAGAATATCTTTAATTTCTTCAAAATCTTTCAATGTCATTTTTTCAATTTTTATCATATTTTTTCTACCTTTTATTTTTTCATTCTTTCAGCTTGAGATTTTCTTAAATACACAGGAATTATAGTATCTGCATCACATAAATCATTTTCCAAGTATTTTTTATATCCCATTTTTCCAACATTTTCTGCTGTTTGAATATTCATATCAGAAAATTCTGCATTTTTGAAATTATTATTTAAAAGTTCTTTATGTAATACAGCACCATTTCCAACAAAAGTTATATTATCATATTTATTTAAAGTTTTTATTACTTCATTAATATCATCAGCAATATATTCTTCTTTTTTATTATGATTTTTATCAAAAACTCCGCAATATACTTGATTATTTCTTGCATCAATTAAAGACACTATTGTTTCTCTATCCTCAACATTTTTTGCTAATGTTTCTAATGACATTATTGAAGCAACTTTTATATTTAATACTTCAGCTATTGGTTTTATTGTTGCTACCCCAATTCTAATTCCTGTAAATGAACCTGGTCCAACACAACATGCAATCAAATCAATTTCTTTAATATCAATCTGATTTCTTTTTAGCAATTCATCTAACAATGGCATTAAATTTTCTGAATGAGTTTTTCCATCATCAATTTCATTTTTATCTATTAAATTATCATTTTCTAAAATAGCAACTGAACAATTTGAACTTGATGTATCTATTGCTAAAATTTTCATAATAACCTCCATACTTTTTTGATTTTTCAAATTCACTTATATTGAAAAATCAATATTTCCCACAACTTCTATATTTATATTTCTTAAATTAATATTTTCCATATCTCTTGAAAAATTTATTTTTACATAATCTTTTGGAAGAGCTTCTTCAATCATTTCTCCCCATTCTATTATACTAGCACCTTTTTCAAAATACTCTTCTCCACCAATAGCATAGAACTCGTCTATATCAGAAAGTCTATATACATCAAAATGATATATATTTAAATTTTCTGTATAATATTCATTTACTATTGTAAAAGTTGGACTAGATATTTCATTTTCTAACCCAAAATAAGTTAAGATTCCTTCTGTTAGTTTTGTTTTACCAGAACCCAAATCTCCTGAAAGAACAATTACTAATCCTTTTCTCAATTTTGATGCTATTTTTTTTCCTAATTCAATTGTGTCATTTTCCGAATTTGATATTATATTCATATTTTCCTCTCTTAATAATATTTATTATTTATATTCTATAGGATCATTTTGGCTAATTTCTTCTTCAATTGGTGTATATTGAACTCCAACACCATTATTTACTCCTAATGCTCTTCTATTTATTTCTGAATAAACTTCATAAGCATCTACTATATCAAGTATTTGAGCATCTCCACCATCATAAGAATATTTTTCTGTAAATTCTATATGAACATCTCCAACACCAAAAAATTTATCTAACCCAAAATTATAAAAATCTACTTTTCTTATATCTTTATAATATATTTCAACAAATCCCATCGTTTTGTCTTGTATTAAAACTCTTCTATCTGTTAAAGCATATTTTACATTTTTCCATTTTTTATTTGCTGTAATCATTTGACCAATCCACACCCATACAGGCATTAAATGAATTGAGAAAAAAGCAATTAGAATCATTGCCAAAAATATATCTACTCCACCTAATATAGCTGGTATAATAAAGATTGAATCAAACAATAGCCATATCAAAGCAAATGGTGTAAGTGCAGCAATTGAATTAATACAATATGCATTCTTTTTTGGTCTACCTTCCCAAATTATTCTCTCACCAGGTTCTAAGATTTTTTCTAAATCATATGTTACATTATAAAAATTATTATATTTATTATCAAACAGTTTCATAAAAACCTCTCTACAATTTATTTACATTTATTAGTATATCATATCTTCAATATTTTACAATCTACTTTTAATAAAAAGATTTAGTCACGAAAGATTGATTCTTTCGTGACTGCCTCTATAGCCAAATTATTCATCAATACTGTATTCCAGCGGTAACATCACAGCAGGCCTGATTGCAAATTCAACGCCCCTTCTTTTGAGACCAAACCTCGAATACGAACCATTCACCATATCACTTACACCAACATACCTATGTGATTTAGTTTCGTCAACGAAATTCAGTCCAGAAAAGTTCTTCATAAATCCTACTGCAGCTCCGTTAGAAGCCAGCCAATAGCATCTGTTACCATTTTTAGTTTTCTTAATCTCCTCAGGGAGTTCATAGAAAGTGTTAAATGCCAAACAGAAGCCAACTGCGCCAATAGTCGGATTACTCCAGCAAGATTCACAAACATGTTGCAGCAGTTTAGAACCATTAAGGAATCCGACATCACCATCAAAACGAACTACCTGTCTCGTAACATCATCACTAAGCAAGATAAGCTTATCCTTAAAAACACCACCAAATTGGAACTTCAAACCTTCAGTATAGCAATACTGATCTTCATCCTCAGAACTCCAGGCACCAGTCTCAAAAGTTTTCAGAACACAATAATTATCCACCGGCTTGTAATCAATGTAATCACCAATGTTAATCTGTCCTTTTTCAAACCTCTCAAACAGCGTCATCTCAATTCATTCTTCCCTTCTATGGTCGGTCGTTCATGCTCTATGTTACAGATACTTTAAGGCTTACCAGTAATTAATTCTTCAGCTATGTACATTCCTCCTATCAATTGTATTATAAGGAACCGTAATCTATATCTTTTAAAAAAGTTACAGACATAATAATTATAGCACATTTCACGTGTTTTTTCAAATTTAATACCATATCTATATATTATTTTAAATTTTTTATAGAAAAAACAGAAAAAATATAATATAATCAAAAAAATTTATAAGGGAGGCATTATGAATAATAGTTATTTAAAATCTTTAAATCCAGAAGTACAGGCTTATTTTAAAATACTATCACCTACATTTCCAGAATGGTTATTAGAATATATCTACACACCAGAAATGCAAAGAATTCATGGAATAAGTATCTTTTGTGGTACTGATTACACAAAATTATTTAATAATAAATTTTGGTATTCAAATTTAGATCATAGTGTTGGTGTCGCTTTAATTATATGGCATTTTACAAAAAATAAGAAACAGACTCTTGCTGGACTTTTCCACGATATTGCTACTCCTACATTTAAACATTGTATTGACTTTATGAATGGTGATTCTGAACATCAAGAATCAACAGAAGGAAGAACTGAAGATATTATCAGAAATTCAAAAGAAATTACAAAACTTCTTAATAGCGATAATATAAAAATTGAAGAAGTATCTGATTATCATATTTACCCAATTGCAGATAATGATACACCAATGTTAAGTGCAGATAGATTCGAATATACTTTTGCAAACGGTTTATCATTTTATAGAATTTGGGATTTAGATACTATACAAGAAATTTATAATGATATTACTGTTTTAAAAAATGAAAATAATATAGAAGAATTAGGATTCAAAACTTTATCGATTTGTGAAAAATACATATCTGCAATTTCAAAATTATGGCCAAAATGGATTAGTGACGAAGATAGAGTTACAATGCAATTTTTAGCTGATATTGTAAAATCCATGAATAAAAAGGGGTTAATTACAATTGACGATCTATATACTTATTCAGAAAAAGAAATTATAAATAAAATTATAAATTGTCCTGATAACTATATAAAAGACAATTTTATAAAATTCCAAAATTCAACATCTACATGGGGAAACGTAATACCACAAGAAAATAAATATTGTATTTCAACAAAAGGTAAAAAAAGATATATTATACCTTTAGTTGAAACTGATTCTACTCCAAAAAGAATTAATATGCTTTCAGAAAATGCAAAAAAAGATATTGATAATTACTTAAACATAAAACAAATTGATTTCGTTGGTCTTGATTTTAATTTTATACCATATGAATAAAAAAGAGCTTTTAAAAGCTCTTTTTTTATTTTTATAATTCTATTTCACGATCTAATGCCGCACTTATTTTATCATCTCTAACTCTATCTTTTAATAGTTTATGCATACATTCGGTTCCATATTCCATTCTTTCTTTTAGTTCTTGTCTTGCAAGTTCTACATCTCCATTTGTAAATTTTGCAGCATATCCATTTATATCAAATGCATTCATTTGAGTAGCATCTGAAAAATCCGAAAATTCTCCAACCATTGCTAATAATTCATAAACTTCTATAGGCCAAGTATGACGTTCAGAAGTTTCTAATCTTCCTTCTTCATTTCGTGTCATATCTACTCTACCTTCCATAGAATATTCTGTTTGTACACTATTCTTTTTATATCTTATATAAAATTCATATATCTGATCATTTTCGCCTTTTTTCTCATATGTCGCTGAAATTTTTTCTGCATTATATCTATCTTTTATCATACTATGAAGAAATTGTCTTGAAAAATTCGCAAAATATGCTGGACCAGAAGTATATAAATCTTCTCCACCATTTTTTAATAGTTCTTCAAATTGTTCATATGATGATATATTTCCAATTACAACAGGAGAGGTTGCATTTTTTGAATATTGTTGTATTGTTTGATATAGTTTTGAATTTCTTCTTAAACCTTCAGAAGAATTTGCAATTGTTGGTTCTGGTACCACAAAACTTTCATATTTATAACCATCATCTACATGTGTTAAATTAGTAGATGTTGGAGTGTGTTCATAATTAACTAAAGGAGTTACATTGTTCGAGAAAGCAGCAATCATTTCAGGGGTTGCATTAAATAACTTATTTGGATCAGCTTTTTCATGAATTGCTAATGGATTTAAAGAAGCATCTGGTGTTGTTATTTCTTTAAATGAAGAAATAAGATTTCCTAAAGCACCAATACAATATAAAGCCCCAAATAGACATGCAACTTTTAATCCAATATTTCTCATACTTCTTTTATATTCTTGTTGTTCTGCATAATGTGCATCTAATTGTTTTTGAAGATTTGCACTTTGAGCAGCTCTAGAAGCTTCTTCTCTTCTTTGTTGTTCTGCTTCTATTCTATATCTTTCTGCTGTTGCAGCATTTATTTGAGCAGCTCTTTTTCTATATTCTTCTTCATTTACAAGATATACTATATTTGATTGTTTTGGTTCAGTTCTATTTTCATAATGAGCCTCTACTTTTGGTGTTTCAACAAACGGTATTGTTTCTGAAAAGTTTACTTCATTTGCTTTTTCAGTAATTGCCTTTCTTTCTATTTTTAAAGGTTCATATATTCCACTTGCAACAACTCTATTTACTTTACCACAAAATTCAGGATTATTAGCTAAATGTTTTAATGTTACAAGAATTCCAGAAATTTCTGCTGGAGTTAACTTATATTCTTCTTGCATTATTTTCATTATATCATCAACAGACATATGTTTTGGAATTCTAATCATTTCACCATCTGGTCCAATAACATTTCTTCTCTCTGTTAATAATTTTCTTATTGCTCTTTTATCAAGTGGTTGAAGTTCTAAATGTTCTTGTTGTTCTTTAGTTTCTTTTTCTACCATATAGGCTCTTCTATATCTTCTTTGGTTTGCTTCCATAATTTTATCTCCTTTTACGAAAGTATTATATCAATACGAAAAAAAAAAGACAATATCTTTATAAACACTTTTTAGTCTAAAAAATAAAATACAAAATATCCTTCAAAATCAATTTATATAAAAACAAAATAGACTTTAAAATATAAAGTCTATTTTTCAATACTATTTATTTTTTTAATATTCAACTAATTCATTGTATCCATTCATATTCCAATATTTAAATCTAACTTCATCATCAAAATTTCCTAATGTTTTTTCTTCACCTTCCGGAATAAAAATAAAATCCCAACTCCATCCATATTTACCTGATTTTTCATAAGCAATTTTTCCATTTGTAATTGACTTAAAAATAACTGGTTCTTTTCCATATTCACAATATGCTAAAACTTCTACAAAATGTGCTTTTCTATTTTCAACACCTTCTAATAATTTTAAAATTCCATCCTCTTTTAAAGTATCATCAACATAATGTGTATAAGGTCCAGGAAATCCATTTAAAGCATCTATACATAATCCACTATCATTTTTTAAAACTGAAGTTTTTAATTTGTCACTTGCCCATTTGGCAGAATATTTCGCAACATTTTCAATCAAATCATCTTGTAATTCAGGAACATCCATTTTAACTTGTTCAACCTCAAAACCTAATGGTTCTAAAATTTGTCTAGCACTTAAAATTTTAGCCCAATTTCCTGTAACATAAGTTATTTTTTCCACAAAATCACCTTCTTTCATAATAAAATCACATTTTTATTATCCTTATTAAAAGAATACCATTAAAAACCTTTCTTTTCAATAAAAAGCAGATTTTTTCATATTTTTCTATTGCAATTTTATGTATACTATGTTATAATGCACCAGTAACATTTTTGTTGCGCCAATGTCAGAAAAAAACTTTCAGAGGCGCAAGCCTCTGAATAATTACAAGGAGGTTTTCTTATGTTAAAACTATTTAAAAGCAAAAAAAACAAGCCCGAGACAATGAATGTCTAGACTCCAAACTGTGAAATGAATTTCTTATCAGCTCAAGAGGCTACTGAGAAAACATCAAAACAGTGGTAGACCAGAACAACAGAGGAAATTTTTGACGAAATCCAAAAAGCCACAAAATCTGGCAAGAGATATGTTTACTTCTTTAATGCATATCTTACTGGAAAAAGTCTAACTATTCTCCGTGAACTTGGTTATGAGGTGAAAATAGACACATTGGATAAAGCACCTTTTTTCAAAGTCTCTTGGTGATAATTTTTTTCTGTGCCATCTCTCGATGGCACAGTTTTTTATTTTATATAATTTTTAAATTTATATT
>JAZQTI010000072.1:0-13819 GCA_045630665.1 Candidatus Scatovivens sp. | reverse complement strand
TTATATTATATATATTACTTTTCTTTTCCTCAATATATTAATTTACAAAACAGATTAAAGTTTTTTTACAAAATCATTTCATTTCTGACATTATTTTTAATTTAATTTTGCATATAAAAAAGCCAAGCTTATGCTCGACTTTCTTTTTTAGCTTTAGTTTTTTTATTCAAATAAGTTATTATAAAAAACGGAAATGTTGCTTGTGGTAAAAACATTACAAGAGGAAATAATTTTCCTGTTGAATTATATATTGGTTCGATTAAAGTTCCTGGAAAATTTTGGGAAATAAACATTAAATTAGTTCCCATTTTTAAATTAACTATATAAGCAAGAATCGTACATACTGTTATTATTCCAAAGAAATATTTAAAATCTCTATTATCATATTCAATATATTCTGCTCTGTTTATTATGAATCCTACAACAACCATTGTTGCATGCAATACAAAGCTTTGTATGCTTATAAAGTGAAATGCTGGATAATTTGTAAGAGATGTTATCGGAAAAATCATAAAACTTGCTCCTGCAACTATTCCACCTGTTGCAAAAAATACATCTCCAACTCTTTTTAATGTTCCTTTTGCAAAAGCACTTAATAAACCTGCATATAAAGTTAAACTACAAAAATACAATGGTATATATGTGTTAGGATTATCTGCATTTCCTGTAAATATGTTGAAACCAATTTTTATGAATTCTAATATCCACAAAAATAATGTACTTTTTTTGATTATTTCTTTTACATCATCTTTTGTTTTATTTTTAGTTAGTTTTAATGCTATACATATACCAACAACTGATAAACTAAATAAAACAAAATGTCCTAAACTGAAAATACCACTTGCTTCTCTTTCTCCTAATTTTGAAAATAAATTCATAATTATCTCCATTTTTACTATATTTATTCTACATTTTTTATTATATTTATAAATTTATTTATATAAAGTTTTATTTAGAATTATGAAAGCTTTTTACTAATTCATTTACTTCTTGTGGTAAGAATTTTGATACATCTTTACCATATTCTAATAATTCCATTACTAGGCTAGAACTTACATTTCCAAATTCTCCAGCTCTTATATAGATTGTATCTAATCCTGAAATTTCTTCATTTATTAGAGCCATTTTTTCTTCGTATTCGTAATCCATTGTATTTCTTATTCCTCTAATAAGCGCTGTGGCACCTTGCTCTAAAGCCGCATCAGCTGATAAGTTATTATATATTATTACAGAAACGTTTTCCAAGTTTTCTCTTTTTAAAACTAAATTAATTGCGCCTTTCATTAATTCATTATCATATCTTGGTGTTTTTCTAGAATTAATACCTATTCCTATAACCACTTTATCAAATAATTTACTTGCTTCTTTTACAACATGTAAATGACCATTTGTAAATGGTGAAAAGCTTCCTGCATAAAAACCTATATTCATATTATCACCTCTATTTTTAATATATTTTGAATTATATCATTTTACTTTATAATAAACAACCATACATCTTGTTTATTTTTTTTTTTTATTATATAATCCATATATATTTCAATGAAAAAAGGAGTTATTATGAGCGATAGTAACAATCTATACGACAGACCACAAAAAAAATTTCTTGAAGACATGTATGATGATTTCTTTTGGCTTATTTCATCTGATCCAGATGCATTTAACGCTGCAAAAGAAAAAATCAAAAAACTAAGATATAATCATGAACATAGAGATACTTTTGATAATATAAAATCAAGGAAAGAATATTTACAAAGAGCAAATTCTAGACATTCAGATAAAAGAAAAGAATCAACATCTTATTTTAAAGAAGATGAACCAATGGATCAACATTTAGATCAACCAACTTTAGATTATAAAAAAATAAAAGAAGACGCTTTAAAAGAAACAGCAAATAAAAAGACAGATTCAAAAAAAGCTGAACCTAACGAAAAGGTTCAAACACCTGCTGCTCCTCAATTATCAAAAGAAGAAATTGCAGCAGCTAATGCTAGAAAACTTCAAGAGTTCTATCAAAAAGTTGAAGATGCACATTTAGTTGAAGAGTCAAAAATTGTTTTGAAAAAAATGATTGATTATGCTAGAAAATATTCTGAAGGAATTGTTAAAAACTATATTCCTTTCAATATGAGAATCTATTGCGATAATGATGAAACATTATATGACCTTGTAAATATTATTATAGATAGTTTCACTTATTTTGGTTATATGAAAGATGCTGATGCAGTTGAACGTTCATTCTACGTTGTAGAAGACCCTACTCATATTACAGACTTATATAGTCCAGCTCATAACTTAGTTATATTTAAAGATGTTGATGCTTTAGCAAATCAAGATAAAGCAACTAAGGATAAGCTATTAAATATCTGGGAAACTACAATTTGTGATTATAGTAACTTAGATGGTATTACAACAGTTGTCGCTGATAAAAACAGAGAAAAAATAGATGAACTATTTGCAAATAATTCAGTTTTAAGAGATAAAATTTTTGATTTTGAGCTAATTTCAACTTCAGCTAATACTCAAGAAATTTATCATCAAGTTTTAAATGCATTTAAAAAAGATTATACAGTTTCTGGTGAATTTGATGTTAAACTTTTAGACTATATTACAGAAACATTCCCAAGAAGCAACTTAACAGCGCCAGACTATGCTGAAGTTTTAATTGAACAAATTTTATTTAATCAAGAATTTAATGTAATTGATGCAAATTCAATCCCTGCATATGAGAAAAATAAATCAATTGACGAAATTTTCGAAGAATTAAATAGTTTAGTTGGTTTAGAAAATGTAAAAGACATGCTAAAAGATTTAGTAAGTCTTATGAAATTTAAAAGTAAAACTGGTGATTCTTTAAAAATTAAAGATACAAATATGCATATGGTATTCTTAGGAAATCCTGGTACTGGTAAAACAACCGTAGCAAGAATGATTGCTGGAATATTATATAATTTAAAATATATTGATCAAAACAAACTTATCGAAGTTTCTGCTAAAGATTTAATTGGCCAATATGTTGGTCAAACAGCTCCAAAAACAATTGAAGTTATAGAAAGAGCTTTAGGTGGAGTTTTATTTATAGACGAAGCTTACTCTTTAGCAAGTAAACCTGGTAGTACAGGAAATAGTTTCAACGAAGAATGTATTGCAACTTTAATTCAAGCAATGGAAAACTATCGTGATAATCTTGTAGTTATATTTGCTGGATATAGCAAAGAAATGGATGCTTTCTTAAAATCAAATTCTGGTATTGTTTCTAGAATTGGTTATACAATGGAATTTAAAGATTACAATTTAGACGAATTAATTTTAATCTTAAAATCTATGTTCAAAAAAGCAGGATTCTTCATTGATGAAGGTGCTATTGAAAAAGCGAAAGAAATTATCGAAGAATACAGACATACAGAAGGATTTGGTAATGCGAGATTTGTTAGAAATCTTTATGAAAAAGCAGTTATCAAACACGCTACAAATACAGCTAATGCAAAATCTAAAAAAGTTTTAAAAACTATAGTTGCAGAAGATATTACTTCAGAAAATATAATGAAATTATAAAATATAAAAATGACATTATAATTTATAAAATAATATATAAAAGCTTTCTATTTATTAGAAAGCTTTTTACATTTTATATCCCAGCTTAACTCTGGTTTTGAAAACGATTCTATTTCTTTCTATTGTTAATTCTATATTTTCTTCTGGCTTCTTAGTATAAATATACCTTTTTAAATCGTTCATCTTATTTATTTCTTTACCATCAATATGTGTTATTATATCACCTATTTGTACTTCTTTATTAAAAAGTGGCCCATCTGCTTGAATTGCTGCAACATATACTCCACTTTCTATTTCAAGATCTGAATCTAAATAAGGAATTACTTCTTTATCATAACCATAAATTCCTAAATAGGCTTCTTCAAATTTTCCTGTTTCAACTAAAATTTCTAAAATGGGTTTTATTATATTTATTGGAACAGCAAATCCAATTCCTTCAGCATCCGTTATTTTTACAGTGTTTATGCCAATTAATTCTCCATTTTTATTTACTAATGGTCCACCGCTATTTCCTTCATTAATAGTTGCATCTGTTTGTATTAAGTCTTCCATATAACTTTCATTTCCATTTTCATTTAACTTTATCGTTCTATTTATTCCACTTATTATTCCTTTAGTAACAGTTCTTTGAAACTCTATTCCTATGGGATTTCCTATTGCATATACTTCTTCTGCTAAAGAAATTTTATCAGAATCACCTAAATTTATATATTCTAAACCATTTGCAGAAATTTTTATTATTGCTAAATCAATATTGCTATCAGCCCATACTACTGTTCCATTAAATGTTTTTCCATTTTCTAAAGTTACGAAACAATTGCTATATTTATTTCCAGAAACATGTTGATTGGTTAATATATACCCATTTTCTGTTAATATTATTCCACTTCCAAGTCCTAGTTTTTCTTCAAACTTATCTAAAAAAATTGTACTTCCATTTTGCTCTAATTTAGATATTCCAACTACACTTTTTACCACAGTTTTTATACTTTTTTCCGAAAAGTTATCAACATTTTCTTCAATAATTGTGGATAGTTTACTTGTTTCATATTTTGCATTTTCTATTTCTATTTGACTCGGTGAATCTAATTTTAGTATTAATATACATAGTAATGCTATAATAACCAAAATTAAAATCAATGCAATTACTTTTTCTATTCTATTAGAATTATTACTTTCAAAATACATATTTTCTCCTATTTTTAGAGATTTAATATTGTTTATTTTTTCCATAACTTTCCTATTTTATACCTAATAAACTTCATATACTATTATTAGTTTTATATTATATTTTATTTACAAATATTGACTTATTTTTACAATAAAGAGATAATATATTTGATATAATTTTCATAATTGGGTGAATTTTATCCAAAATTTAGTTTTTAATGTTTGAGCTTTTTTGCTCATTCTATTTTAAATATATTTTAAGGGAAAGGAGATTGTTAGTTTTACTAGCAAGTAACGAAAAATGACAATTTCAGAATTAAAAAGAAATGCTAAAGCTAAATTAGCAGGAAAATACGGATTAATAGTTGGTATACAATTAATTCATCTTCTTTTAACAACTGTTTTAGTTGAATTTTTAGGACAATTCGAAAACATTATAACATCATTATTAAGCTTAGTTGTTTCTGTTATTTCAATAGGTTTATCTTATGGTTTAACAGCATCTTTAATGAAATTTTTCCGTAATGAAGAATCTTCATTAACAGATTTTATAACAATTGGTTTAAATAATTTTTGGAGAGCATTTTGTGTAAGTTTCTCTATTTTTATAAGATTAATAGTTCCTGTAATATTATTTGCAGCTGCTGGAATTCTTACAATAGTAGGAAACTTTGCAAGAAACATAACAGCTGATGGTTCAGTTGCAGCTGATGGTTCAGCATTATTCTCTCTTGGATCACTTGCATTAAGCATTATTGGTATTGTTTGGCTTGTTTATAAAGGATTAGCTTATTCTTTAGCAACATATCTTGCAATTGATAATCCAAATGCTAAATCTAAAGAAGTAATCGCAAAAAGTTGTGAATTAATGAAAGGTAAAAAATTAAAATTCGTAGGATTAATTCTTTCATTCTTTGGATGGTTATTATTATGTGGTTTTGTTGGTGGATTTGCTTCTGCATTTAACGCAGTTCTTGGAACAATTGTAACATATGCAGGATCATTATTATTAACACCATACATTAGCTTCTCAGAAATCGGTTTCTATGAAGATGTAGCTGGAATTTCTGATGTAGTACCTACAACAGTAGAAACAACATATGAACCAAGTCCAGAATCAACAATTGAATAATTTGATTTTTTAAAATAAAAAAACGAAGTTTTAAACTTCGTTTTTTTTTTGCTTTATTGTGGTGGAACCATTCCTGGAGCCACTCTTATAATTGCTCTCATTGGTTGGTATGTATCACTTGATATTGCTTCTTTTGATACCACTTCCCCATTTAACTTCAATTCTTTATATGTTGTTACTTTATAACCTTGATGTCCTGCTTGTCGTCTTATTTGTTGCCCAGGTACTACTGTTGGGTCTTCTTCATAAACTGTTGCATATGGAATATATTGTGTTGTTACAGGTAATATTTTTACATCATATTCTGTTTCTTCTTGCATTCCATGTATTTTAAATTCTGCAACACCATTTTTTACTGTTGCTTCTATTTTTATTGGATATGATCTTGAGTTTATAAATCTAAAATCTGTTGTTCCCCATACAACTGTTGCATCTCTTCCTGCAGCCACATATGATGTTGTAAAAGAATGATTTCTTCTTTCTGTTACTTGTAGATTTGCAAAAAGTACTGCATTATATAATGTTGATGATATTTGGCATATTCCTCCTGCTAATCCATCTACAACACCACCATCAGCATAAATTGCTGCATCTTTATATCCTTCTTCTACTGTTCTTTTTCCTACGATCTTATTAAATGAAAATTCTTCTCCAGGCATTAATACTTTACCATTAATTTTATTTGCTGCTATCTCTAAATTTGTACTTCTATTTCTGTTTCTTGCGTCATATTTAGTTGAAAATTCAGAAATCAAATATGGAAAAGCTTCTGTTCCTAAATCGTCTAAAGTTTTTTCGGCTCCTGTTATTTTTAAATCAAATGTGTATTCGTTTTTATCTTCAGAAATAATTTGATTTTGAGCCTCTTCAGGAGAAATCGCAAAATCAATTCCATCTACATCTGGGTATATTTTATAAGGTTCTAATTCATAATATGCATCTTTTGGTTCACAATATATTTCTTTGTGAATTGCAAAGATATCTATTGGAGATGCTTTTACATCTTCTGTTGGTATCTCTATTTCTTGAGTAAAACCATCTGTCATTTCTGCTATATTTCTACTTAAAATAGCTTGTATTATATGATTTTTTAATTCTTCTGATTTTACTTGAATACCATCTGTTCCTTTTGTAACTATTAATTTTTCTTCTTCTATGTAGTATGTAGGTTCTACAACAATACCTGGTAATTTTGATTTCATATCTTCAACAAATTGATTTAATAAATCACCATTGTATGTGTAGTTAATTTTTAATTTTCTACCAAATATATTTGTGTATAATATAGAATAATTATTTTGAAGAATATTTCCCTTTCTACCTACATTGTAAGCCTCTTCTACAACTTCTTCTATATTATATTTAAATTCAATTTGTTCTGGTTTTAAAGTTACATTGTATTCTTCACCATATTTGAATTTTATTTCTCCTATTAGCTCTTTATTCAGTGCTTCTGTTAATTGTTTTATTGTATCTTCTTTACTTAAATTGGATACATCTATTGATTTTATAGAAACACCTTTTATTATATTTGTATTTTTTAAATTAAATATTGCAAATATTGTTGAAACTATTATAAGAAAAATAGCAGAAACAATTATTGTTAAAATTATATGTGCTTTTCTTTTTTTGTTTTTAATCATCTCTTGCACATATTCTGGTTTTTCTTCTGTTTTTGCAACTTCTTTTGGTGGAGCTTTAATTAAATCTTTTTTCTCTTCTTTTAATTCTTCTTTTTTAGCTTCAACCTTTTTTTCTAAGTTTTCTTCCTTTTTTATTTCTTGCTTATTCTCTTCTTTTGAAGTTTGGTTTGTACTTTTTTTCTTATTTTTACCAGACTTTTGTGTATTTTTATTTGAACTATTATTTTCATCTAATGTTTCTTTTTTTATTTCTTCTGTTTTTACTTCATTTTTTACTTTATTTTCTTCTATTTTTTCATTAGATTTTTTTTCTTCTTTTATTGTAGAATTTTCTTTATCTAAACTTTCTTTTACTTCTTTTGGTTTATTTGAATCATTATTTTTTTGAACATTAGATTTTTGCAATGTGTTTAAATTATTTTGTTTTGCTTTATTATTTTTACCTTTTTTGTTAGTTTTTTTCTTTTTTGTTGCAGACATTTCAAAGGCTTCCTTTCTCTAGTATTCTCGCATTTTATATTATCATAACTTATATCTTTCTGCAATATTTTTTACTCTAGACAATCAAAAAAATTATATATATAATGATTTTATATTTTAGTATATTTTTAACAAATATATTGTACAAAAGAAAGGAGCTGTAATTATGATTGGAAACATGATTTCTAAAATCAGAAAAGAAAAAGGAATAACAAAAACTCAACTTGCAAATGAAACCGATATCAATATTGGACATTTAACTCATATCGAAAAAGGTGAAAGAAATCCAAGCCATAAAGCTCTTAAATCAATTTGTTCTGCATTAAATATACCTTATCAACAATTACTATATACATATGATAAAACTCTTACAGAAGAACAAAAAGAATATGGTTATATAAATCATATTTCATATAACCAAATACCTGCTATTTCAAAAATTGATGAATATGTAAGTTGCCCAGCTGATTTTTCAGATGCATCTTTTGCATATAAAGTTCCAGATTCTTCAATGGCACCTCTTATAAAAGAAGGCTCTTATGCATACATACAAATCAATGGTCTTATTGAAAATAAAGCAATAGGTTTATTTAAATTAAATGATGAATATGTGATTCGTAGATTGTTATATAAAAAAGACAAATTCATATTAAGAGCAGATAATAAAGATATTAAAGATGTTACTGTTAACAGTAAAGATCGTTTTCAAATAATAGGAAAAGTATATATATAATTTTTATGTTAAAGTGAATATATTTATGTATTCACTTTTTATTTTTACATTTACATTACAATTTTGTGAACTTTTTGTAATTTTTGTAAACAATATTGAAGAAAAATTACATTAATAATATAATACTTTCAGGCTTACATAAGAGGAGATTTTTATGGAATTAGTTAAAAATATATTTTTTAATACAGATAGATTAACAGCCAATAGTACAGTTAAAATCTCATATACTGGTAAATTTTTCCAAGATGGTTCTAAAGAAGTTTCTATACGCTATGGATTTGGAAACGAATGGGAAAATCAAACAGAAGCAGATATGGTAAAAACTGATCTTGGCTTTCAAATAGAAGTTAATTTAATAGATAAAGAAACATTTAATTTTTGTATAAAAAACGAAAATGACGAATGGGATAATAATGATGGAAAAAATTATATATTTAACATCGAACATCCTGAAACTGGTTTAATATTAATCGAAGATTTAAAACCAGCAAAACGTCTTCGTAGAACTTACATTTGGTCAAAAAAATTAAAAATTACAATTTATAAAATTTTAATTTCAATACCAAAATTAATTACAGGAAATTATTGGAAAAAATCTGAAGAGCAATAAAAAAAGACATTTGAATTTCAAATGTCTTTTTTATTTTTCTCTTAACCATTTTACTTCAGTAACATATATTGTTTCGCAGTCATTGTTTGCTCTTCCCTCATAATCGCTATCCATTATAGTATATTCAACTTCCTCTCCTCTTCCTGAAGAAAGTTGTTTTTCATAACTTCCAACAACCTCACATAAATATCCTTTTAGTTTAACGTAGTCACCTATTCTTATTTTATCTATGTCTTTTCTTACCTCTTCTGTTGCTCCAAAAATATGATTATTAGCAATATATGAACCATATCCCATATTAGTAAGAATTCTTTTTCCTTCTGCAGATTTTATTTTATGGAATAGAACTCTTCCCATTGATTTTATGTATTTAGAATCAAATTGTAAATGTTTTAAAAACCTATCTTGTGCTAATGGTCCAAATACTAATCCAACATCTTTTGGAATAACCATTCCATGTTCAGTTTTGTCACTATAATCTAATGTTCCAACAACTTTTCCATAAACTGTATATTCATATATTAGTTTTACTTTATATTCTTTTCCTAATATTTCTATAAACTCTATTTCTTCCATTTTTAATCTTTTTTGTATTGGAACTGGTATACTATCAAAAGAATTTATTGCTTCATATTTATTACTCCAAAAAAATCCTTTTCCACTTAATTGAAAAATCAAAATTATTACAGCAACAAATAAAATAACTACTGTTGCAATTACACTTATTTTATTATTTACTTTTTCTTTTTTATTTGCTTCTTCTCTTGCATCTCTCATGCAAATTTTACGATTAAGCTTTTGAACTTCAGCTTCATAAAATCTTAAATCTATTTGACCATTATCTAATAGATTTTGAAGTTCTTCTTTAAGCTCTTCATAACTCTTTTTTTCACTCACAAATATCACTATCCTTTGTTTATATTACTAACCCACCATTTGGTGAAATAACTTGTCCAGTAGTAAATTCATCTTCAATAAGCCATTTTACACACCTTGTAATATCAATTGGATATCCTACCTTCATAAGTGGTGTTTCTTGAATTATTTGTTTCCAGTCATCATCTGTTAAGAATTTATTCATATCTGTATCAATTGCACCTGGTGCTATTGAATTTACTCTTATATTTGATGGTCCTAATTCTCTTGCTAAAGCTTTAGTCATACCATCTAAGCCAGCTTTTGCCATTGAATAATGCACTTCACAAGAACCGCCTGTTAAAGCATATATCGAAGATATATTTATAATACAACCTTCATGTTCTCTTATCATATATCTAGATGTTTCTTGTGTTGTATAAAATGCAGAATATAAATTTACTTTCATCATTCTATCAAAGTCTTCGTCTGTTATATCTGTAAATAGCTTTTGTTCTGCAATTCCTGCATTATTAATTAATACATCTATTCTTCCATATTTTTCTATTACATAATCAACTAATTTTTTTACTTCAGCTCTTTTTGATACATTTGCCTTAAATAAATCTATTTCAAGTCCTTTATCTTCTATTTGTTGTTTTAATTTTTGTGCTTCTGTTTCTGAATTATTATAATTTGCAATCACTCTGTATCCATTTACTGCTAAGTTATATGCTATATTTCTACCAATTCCTCGGCTAGCACCTGTTACTATTATTACTTTACTCATTTTATTTTCTCCTATTATTAATAAGGTAAATATGGTTCTTCATCAAGTTTTACAACTAATATACCATTTATAATTCTTACTGAAGATTCTGCTGGGAAACACTCCATGTGTTCTTTATAATCTATTCCAGTAACAATATTATAATATTCTTCAGCTGTACATAATCTTACATCTAAACCATAGAATATTTTTAAGAATTTAACCCATGTTCCCATAGCACCACCATAAGGTCCATGGAATGTTGTATTATTTACAATTGATCCTATTGTATATGTATATAATGAAGAAGTTCTTGGATAATTATTATTTCCTATTATTCCTCCAAATAAAATTGGCATATCTTTTGTATATCCTGGAGTTGTTTCTATTCTATCCATAACTCTCATTGTAGATGAATAAGCTTGGTTATATGTTAATTTTAAAGCAGCATATGAAGTGTTATCAGCAATATAGTATGTCCACATTATAACAACACTTGATAAAATAGCTATCCATTTTATAATTTCGAATTTATCTAAAAGTTCGAAAATTGCAAATGCAAATGGAATCATTAAAATCATTTGAACTGCAGTTAATGCATACATTGCATTTCCTACAACTAATATATCTATAATATTTAATCCAACTGGTAGTAATGCTGTAAAAACTGTAGCTAAAGAAATTCTTATAATTTTATTTTTCTTATCATCTTTGATATTCATACAAGATGTAATTAACCCAAAAACAAACATTAAGAAAAATACTCCATATATAACTTCTCTTCTATAATTTGTATTGAATACAATGTCATTTCCAAAAAAGAATGAAAGAAAATCTTTGTATGTTTGTATAAATGTAGTTTGTAGTCCAGCGAAAATACTTAAAACAGATATACTTTCTGCACTTTTATAAGCACTAATTTCTAAGTTAGATACTTTTAGAAGAATTTGAGTTACTATATAATATAGAATTCCTCCAATTAAAACTGCTAGAATTGTTTTTCCAATATCTTTTAAAACTTCTTTTATATCTTTATTTCTAAGTAATGCTAAAACTGAAAGCATTATGCAAAGACCTATACTAACACCTACATAACTTTGATATATGCTAAGTGCAAACATAAAAGATATTGAGGCTAAAACAAAACCCACTTTTTTATGTTTGAATTTATATAAAAACCAAATAACTAAAGTTGCAAGTAATAAATTAAAACAATATGCAAATGAAGTATAAATGTATAGTAATGTTGCAACTAAAGTTGGTGTTAAAACAAAAGCAAGTGATGTTATTACTATTGAGGTTTTACTTTTTAACTCTAATAAATCTACAACAAACACTGCAGTTATGGCCATCATTAATATACAAAATATAGTATTTATTGTAGGTATTGCAATAAATTGAGTAGCCCTTTCTATTATTTCTATTCCCCATCTTCCAAGAGATACTTCCCATTCACCCGGTCTAAAGTATTCCATTGAATTCCATAAACCATCTTGACTCATTAGAGTTTCTGTTATCATTGTTATATGAGAAATAATTCCAACAATCAATGCCACAAAAAATGCCATTTTCTTGTTTGAATCAAACCAGTTTAGAAACTTTTCAAAGGCTTCATCTGGAGTTGGTATTTTTATTTTCTTTTTTTCTTTTTCCATTTTATTGCTCCTATATATTTGATTACAGTATTATTATAAAATCAAGACAAATTAAAGTCAATTAATTAGTAAATAATTGTCTTTCTTTAATTAGTAATTTTATTTTTTATATGTTATAATAACATATGTAATTTTCAAAAATACAAAAGAGGAGTTTTTTATGAGAAAATTTTCTAAAAAATTAATATATATATTTATAATTTTCATATCTCTTTTTATGATATTAAACAACAATAAAGCCTTTGCAGTTTCTTTTAGTGATCCAGATAATTTTCCAGATAATGATTGTTCTCACTTGATTACTTCACATACTTTAACTGTAAAATTTAGTCATTTGTTAAATCAAGAACATCAAGTAGAATTATTAGATGAATTAGGAAATTCTTTAACGTATTCTGCAGAGTCTAATGATACATATTATTTTCGTTTTCCTAATTGTTCTTATTGTCAGCCAAATCCTGCAATTCAAGTTTCATTATTTATGGATAATGGATTAGTATTGAAATCAAAAATATTTTATTATACTGATGTTGTAGTAAATGATAGAACTATAGATTTAAATATACTTTCTATGAAACTTTATAACACTCATATTCCTTTTATTGCAGCAATAATCTTACTTTTACTTTGTGGTATAATACTAATTCGTAGAATATATCTTTTAATAAGAAAACGTAAAAAAAATAAAAATCATAAAAACATTAGAGTTTCTCATAGAGCAGATATAGACGAAAATCATAATGTTCAAAATTATAGAAATAATGTAAAAAGAAATCGCAGAGCAAGAATAAATAGATCAAATATACATAAAAAACAATTCAAAAAAAGCTAACTATAACAGTTAGCTTTTTTATATTTTTATTAAAAAGGGTTACAATTTATAAAAGAAAATAAAAAAAATAAGTATTTCTACTTATCTTTCTGGAGCCGCTAGTCAGACTTGAACTGACGACCTACTGATTACAAGTCAGTTGCTCTACCAACTGAGCTACAGCGGCAATATTTAATTTTGTCACATTTTTTATAAAAAAATGGTGACCCCTACGGGAATCGAACCCATGTCTCCGCCGTGAAAGGGCGATGTCTTAACCGCTTGACCAAGGGGCCATAAAAGAAAATCTTTTAAAAGATTTTCTTGGTGAGCTATCCGCGATTCGAACGCGGGACAACTTGATTAAAAGTCAAGTGCTCTACCATCTGAGCTAATAGCCCATACA
>JAZQTI010000071.1:0-3481 GCA_045630665.1 Candidatus Scatovivens sp. | reverse complement strand
CAAAAATAATTATATTTTTTATTTTACATATATTAAATTTTAATAACATTTATTTTTATTCATATTTTAAATTTTATTCTTCATAAATCAATTTGAATATTAATTTAAAACTTGTACAAAATAAAATAAAAGGAGGTTTCTTATATGGATGATTTAACAATTTTAAACGAAATTCATAAAGGTGTCACAACTGGTATGTCATCTTTAGAAGAAGTATCAAAAAAATGTTCTGATTCTGAATTTAGAGATGAATTAAGTACACAATATAATTCTTACCAAACTACTTTAAATAAAGTAAACCAAGCATTTGAAGAATATGGAGAAATTCCAGACGATGCTCCTATTGGACAAAAAATTATGGGTTGGACAGGAATACAATTAAATACTATGAATGATACCTCTAACACCAAACTTTCAGAGCTTCTAATTCAAGGATATGATATGGGTGTTATAAAAGGTTTTAAACTTCTTAATCAAAGCCCTGAAGCTACACAAAGTGTTAAAGATATACTAAACGGTTTTATTAGATTTCAAGAAAACAGTATTAATAGATTAAAAAAATTCTTATAAAATATTTATAAGAAAAACAAAAGGATTTAAAGCTTTTGCCTTAAATCCTTTAATTTTAATTTTCACTAATTTCATTTTTATTTTCTTCTACAGGTTCTTTAGTATAATTTGGATCTTCTTCATTACATATTGTGCAAACCCCATTTTCAAAATTATGTCCTGTTGCTTTTAATGTTTCTGTATCTTCTTTAGTTTCTGTACAAGTTGCTTCAGAACATTTATAAACAATTTTCCCATTTGCAGTACATGTTGGTTCAACTCTAGAATCTTCAATCCAATTATGAGTTGTATGTGTTGGCTTATCAACAGTATTTGTATTATCTTGTGTTTGATTTTTATCTGTATTATTTGTAGTATTTTCTGATTCACCACTTGTGTTAGTATTTGTATTAGTATTAGTGTTAGTATTGGTGTTTGTACTAGTATTTGTATCTATTTCAGTCATATCAATTTCTAACTCTTCTGTTTTTTCACAAGTTTCACATTTTCTTGTTTTTATTCCTTTTTCTTCTGCTGTTGGCTCTTTTGTAATTTCCCATTTTGACCATTTATGTCCTAATGCTTTAATTGTTTCTGTTTTGGATTCACCGCAAGAACATCTTAATACTTTTGAACCATCTTTTTCGCAAGTTGGATCTTTATAACTATTTTTCACTTCCTCTTTATACTCATGAGTATGTTTTGGCTCTGCAACAGTTCCATAATTAAAATATGCAATATTCATATCTACCCAACCAGAAATTCCCGGAACTGTTCCTTTACTTGTATATTGCCACATGTTATAACTTCCTTGATAATCAGTTTGAGTTGTATAATGTGCTAACCAAAATTTACAAGGAAAAGAACTTCTTGATAATCTACTTGTTATATCACTTTTATTTGCATACATCATTGGTTCATATCCATTAGCTTTAACAAAATTTAAAAATGCTAATGCATTACTTGTTGCTTGAGCACCACCAACATTTACACATCTTTTTGAATTAAAATCTTCAAAATCATATACTACTGGATATGTAATTCTGTAAGGTGCTATTTTTTTAACAATCCATGCTGCTTCTTCTAATGCTTCGTTTTCATTTATTGCTGTTGAATAGAAATAAACTCCAACTTTAATACCATTTGCTACAGCACCATTTATATTAGTTTTGAAATATGCATCTTCATATATTCCACCTGAAGTTTGACCTCTATATCCAACACGAATTATAGCAAAATCAACTCCACTTGCTTTGACTTGAGCCCAATTTATTTTTCCTTGATGATGAGATACATCAATTCCCATTGATTTTTGTCCCACATTTTCAAACATTGTTTCAGCTTGCTCTTGAGAAACTGTTGAACCACCTGTTTTCTTATTGGTTTCAGCATCTTCTGCAGAATTAACTGAAGAAACCTTTGATTTAGGAACTTTTACTTCTTTATCTCCAAATTTAACTGTTTCTTCTTCTTTTTCTTTTAAAGATTCATCTATTGTAGTGTCTTTTGAAACAACAATTACTTCTTCTTTAATTTCAGTAATAATTTCTTCTTGTAATCCAAGTGTTTTTGAAGTTGCTGATGTTAATATTACACTCTCCTCTTTTGTACTTATCATAATTCCAATGATTGTAGCAATAATTAATATTGGAACTAATAATATTATTACTTTTATTTTCATTGAAAGATTTAAAAAATTTTCTATCATTTGCATCTACCTCGTATTAGTCATTATATCTTTTATGTATTCAATGGTCAAGTCCAGTTTTTTCTATAGATTTGTAATTATATTACATTTATATAATCAGATTTACTTTTTCTTTTGCAAATTTTTCTATATTTTTTTCTATAATTAATTTTTTAAATGCACTTCTAAGTGTCTTGTTGGTATTTACAGAAAACGAATATGGAATATACCAATCAAAAACTACTATAGCATCAATATTTTTATTAGCAATTAAAGTATATTCTTCTAAAAATTGTTTGAATTTTAACATTTTTTTTCGTTCTTCTTTTCCTTTAGGAGTTAAAAATATTGGTAAAACATATTGCGTTTTAAATTTATTTAACGTATATTCTACGAATCTTACTAAAATCCAATATAAGCTAAATATTACTGTTGCGTATGCAAGAATTTCTCCAATAAATAACTTATTTTCATATACATTTTCCCACACATTGTACAAAACAAATATATCATAAAATGTTATAGCTCTTGAAAATATTGGTATCCATTTATTTAACAAATCTAAAATTAGAGTATTGTTAACTTTTGTTTTTACTACAAAAAATTTAATAATAACAACAATAAAAATTATATTCAATACCACTGTTATTGCATATATCACAATTGGAACAAATTTAATTAATTTTTCATGCAATTCACTCATTGGATAATTTCCAGGTGTCATAGAGAAAATAAATAAAGCTGTAAATGCAGTTGTTGTAACTGGCAATAATATTTCTAATAACATACTTATATAATATATAGTTTTTTGAAGTAATAAAAGACATTTTTCTTTTTTGCTTTCTTCTATTAATCCTTGTTTTTTTAATTCATTTTTTATCTCCTTTTCAAAAAGGTCAAAATCAAAATACGAATTAAAACCATCCGAAACTTTCCTAATATATCTTAATACAAAAGCTTCATCTTGAGACAATTTTGCTTTATTTACATTTTTCTCTTTTATACTTACTTTATAATATTCTCCAACGGTTTCAAAATTAACAATTTCTTTATATACTAGGTTCAATATATTCGCTAACAAATCTTTTTTTGGTTCCATTTTTCTATCTATTATCATAGAAAAGACTGCTGGACTATATTTTAAATTTATTTCTCTAATCAATTCAGTATTGTTTATTTTCTCTTTCATATATTCATTTTTTAGTCTTATATTTCTCACTAAATTAACTATATATTTAATTATTT
>JAZQTI010000070.1:0-8256 GCA_045630665.1 Candidatus Scatovivens sp. | reverse complement strand
ATGAGCAAGTTCATGCGCTACAACTCCCTCAAGTTCGTAATAGTTTAATTTTTCTATTAACCCTTTTGTCACACATATTACTGCATTCTCTGGATTTCTTCCTGTAGCAAAAGCATTTGGTTGCATAGAATCTACAACATATAATCTCGGTTTATTTTTCAAATCAGCAGTAAGCATTAAGGCATCTAAAATATTTGTAAGTTGTAAATCTTCTTCTCTTGTTGCAGGTCTAGCCCTTACTGATGCTAAAACAACCTTATCACAATTATAATAAGTCGCAACAGTAGAAATTACAGAAAAAATTAATGCTATTATAATTGAGTATTCACTATACCCAAAAGCATTGCAAACATAATAAATTATCAAAGTAATCATTGTTAGAAAAGCAAAAACAATTCCAACCGTTTTCATTTTATTTTTCTTTATATCATCATACATATCTTAAACCTCTTATTTTAATTTACAAAAAAGAGTTATCTTTTCCAGATAACTCTTTTAGTATTATTTGCTAAAATCAACTTTAACATTTTTTCTAGCTTCTTCTGAATCTGTTTTAAATAATTCTTCAGCATTAAATCTGAAAATTGATGCTACTATGTTTGTTGGAACAAGTTCTATTTTTGTATTATACATTGTAACTGTATCATTATAGAATTGTCTTGCATAAGAAATTTTATTTTCTGTATTTCTTAATTCTTCTTGTAATTCAGAGAAATTTTGATTTGCTTTTAGTTCTGGATAATTTTCAGAAACAGCCATAATTGTTTTTAAAGCTCCAGATAATTGATTATCAAGTTCTGCTTTTTCATTAATTGTTGATGCATTAGCCCAAGATGTTCTAAGTTCTGTAACTTTTGCAAGAGTTTCACTTTCATGTGTCATATAACCTTTTACTGCTTCTACTAAGTTTGGTATTAAATCAAATCTTCTTTGTAACTGTACATCTATTTGACTCCAAGCATTTTTTACTTTATTTCTTGATTGTACTAAACCATTATACATTCCTATTAACCAAAAGATTAAAAGTAAAATAATTACTAAAACAATCCACAACATAATAATTTCCTCCATATTAAAATTTATTATATTATATCAATACTAAATAATTATTGCAATAGAATTTTTTCATAAAACAAAAGAAGAGATAGCATCAAATGCTATCTCTCCAGGGATTATTAATTATTTTTAGAAAATATTAAATGTTTTTGTATTTCATATATCTATTGTAACTTACATATGCTAATATAACTAATATTATTGCAGGTATTAAGATAACTTTTGCACCAGCTGCAGGTATTCCTACACTTGATACTGTGTTATCTGCTGAATTTACAACGTTGTTTGAATTTTTATTTGTGTTTTTGTTTGTATTTTTATTTGTATTAGTATTTGTGTTTTTTGATTCATTTTTTACTTCATTTTTTGTCTCGTTTTTTACTTCATTTTTAACTTCGTTTTTTGATTCATTTTTTACTTCATTTTCTGTTTCATTTTCTACTTTGTTTTCAACTGAATTGTTTGTATTTGAATCATCTTCTGTTCCAGGAACTGCTTGTACAGTTACTTTAACATTTTTTGTGATTTCTTCAGTTTTTTCTGAACCTGAAGTCATAACAAACATTGAATATGAAATAGCGTTTTCTACTTCTCCTATTTCAGCTGTTTCTTTTACTTTGAATCTTACAGTTAAAAGTTCTGTATCTTCTGAGATACCTTCTTTAAAGTCTATAACGATTTTTGAGTCATTATCTGTTACTGGTGAACCATTGAAAGCCACATAAGCTGTTGATGTAGGAATTTTATTAACATCTGCATTTGTTAAATCTTCTACTTTTAATTTTTCTCCACCGATTGTTACAGTGTTATCATCAGCTTTTTGAATACTATCTACGTTTATCGCCTCAATAATATCAGAATTATAATTAATATATCCTTCTACACTTTGTATTACTTTGTCTGCCTCTACGCCTTCTAATGATAAAGTTACATCTACTGTATCTCCTCTAAAGGCTTTTGCATCAGACACTGAAAGTGCTATTGTTGTGTTAAACGCAGCATATACACTTGTTGAAATCAACACAAACGCAATTACTAATTGCAATAATACTAACTTATTTTTTTTCATAATCATCATTCTCCTCATTTGCTAATACAATATAAGGATATCATTTATTATTTTAAAATGCAATACCTTTTTTTACTATTTTCGACTTATATTTCACTCAGGCGATTTATTTTTAATCGCCTAAGTTATTTATTTTTTAACTATTTTGTGTAGTTTAAGTCATAACCTTTAACTTCTGCTCTGTGGTATAATAATAATTTAGAATCTGCTATATCAACACTTCCATCATTATTTATATCAGCAGCTTCAAATGCAGAACCTGGTAATGATGTAACTTCGTTTCTGTATGCTTTTATTAAGATAGAGTCTAATGAATTTGCTACTCCATCTCCATTTACGTCACCATTTACTACTACTTCATATACTAGTAAATCTCCGTTTGGATCTTTTACAACATTTCCATTTTCATCTTGAACTTGAACATACATACCTGTTGCAATATTTCCTTCTGTTATTGTTTCTCCGTCTCTTTTAATTACAACATTATATTCTTTTCCATTTAATAATATTGTTTTGAAGTCTTCAATTGATGTTTTTGGTTTTACTTCTGTTAAGAATTCTTCACCAGCTTCATATCCTAATTCATCTGGTTTTACAACATCAACAGTAGCATCTGCCCCTGGATTTTCAGGATCTGTTCCTGGGTTTTCAGGATTTGTTCCTGGGTTTTCAGGATTTGTTCCTGGGTTTTCAGGATCTGTTCCTGGATTTTCAGGATTTGTTCCTGGATTTTCAGGATTTGTTCCTGGGTTTTCAGGATCAGCTTCTAATACTGTAACTTCAATTGTTACTACTAATGATTTGTCAGCTTCTGGGCTAACTTTAACAATTAATTTTTCTGCTGTTTCTTCTGCAGTTACTGATAATAATCCATCTTCAGAAATTGTTGTTTTTTCACTTACATTTCCTTCTAATGTGTATACTGCAGCTGTTGTAGCTAGGTTTTCACCTTCTACTGTTGCTGTAAATTGTAATGTTTCTCCGGCTTTAACACTTACATTTTCTGATGGTGTTACTGTCATTGAATTTACAACTCCTGCAACTACTTTGTATTTGATTGTAGCTGTTGTTCCAGCACCAACACATGTATCAACTTCTGATCCATTTCCTGACATTGGAATTACTACTACTTCTCCTACTTTATCTCCTGCTGTTCTTGTATTTAATGTTACATAAGTACCTTCTGATTCAACTCTACCATTTTGAGATGTTTCACCAAAAGCTGTTCTAGCTGTGTCTATTGCTAATAATTGTGTAAATATTTTTGGTAATTCAATATCAATTGTTGTAGGGTGATCAGCTATGTTAATAGGTTCTGTTATTTCTAAGTTAATTCTTTGATTTTGTAAATTAATATCTATTGTATTTTCTTGTGCTATATAATTAGCATAGTTTCCGCCTGTTACGTAATCTAAGTAAACTAGTAAGCTTGTTATATCAGTAATTTGGTTTCCTGATAAATCTAAAACTTCTAATTTCTTAAATAATTTTTCATATTGTGCTTCACTTATTTTTAATTCACCAGCAATTAAGTTGTTGCTTAAGATTAATGTTCTTAAGTTTGGTAAATTTGTTAAAGCACTAATATCTGAAATATAGTTGAATCCTAAATTTAGTGATCTTAAATTTGTTAGGATTGCCCAATCAACATTTGTTACATCTGCGATGTAGCAGTATGCAGCATTTAAGTGATATAAAGAAGTTAATGTTGTAATTCCTTCTAAATTATCTAAATCTGCATTGTAAGAAATGTCTAATGATTTTAATCTTGGTAATGTTACGTATCTTTCAACGTTTCCATTTATTATTTTATTTGCTAATGTCATTAATTGTTCATATATATGTAGTTCGTTAGCTGGACTTAAATATCCATCTTCATCTTCTACCATATTGATTTCATTAATAACTTGTCTTCCAACTTTTCCTAAAATCTCTGCAATAGCAGCTTGATTTATTTCAACTGTATCTGTTGATTCATCTTCTGCTGCTTGAGCTTCAATTAATTCAATAGTTTTTTGTAAAGCTTCATCATCTGAATATGTTGTATAATCATATGTAACTTCGTCAACTTCTTTATATTCACCTTTACCCATGAATACATCATCTGTTAATCCATCAACATCTGTATATTCGTATGTTGTGTTAACATATGTCATATATACATCATATAATGTGCTGTATGATACTTCTTGTTCCATAGCATCTTTTACAGCAATTTCTAAGTCAGCTGGGATTTCTTCTAATCCTAATTCAGCAATTCTTTTTCCTAAATATTCTTGTGCATAGCAGTAATCACTTGGTGTGTCTACATTCATTCTCATAATTAAGCAATAGTTTGCCATTTCTGAATATAAACCTATTTCTCTAAATACTTTTAATAAACTAACAACTTGAGCTCTATTTAAAGCTGTTCTTTCTAAATATTTATCAAAATAATCTGCTAATGGTGATTCTGTTTCTTCAGAATCAAAATTAATTCCAAATGCACTTGTTAATAATGCTTTATCTAATTCTGATAATGCATCATTAGATTCTAATTTTTTCAAATAGTCAATTTGTTTTACTAATATTGCTTTAGCAGATTCTGTTGATCCTTTTAAAGCATTATCGTATTCTTCATATTCTGCATATGTCATATAATTTACTTCGTCTGCTAATAATGTTGTTAATTTATATTCATTATTATATAAAGAATATAATATTCTTAAATATGCATAAATATAATTTAATTCATAATTTAATCCTGTTAATTCTTCTGGATCATATAAATAATCGTCTATAACATCGAAATGTCCATCAACATATTCTCCATTGCTGTCTGTATAACCATAAATTTCTTTTAAATATTGATTTACATTTTCAATTCTCTTTTTAATTTCATCTCCATAGTCTTCGCTTGTTGGATCTAAACTTGCACTATCAACTAATATGTTAAAAATTAATTCTTTTGTGTCTTTAATTGTCTCAATTGTTTGTTCAACACCTTGTTTTGCAACATTTGCATTTTTAGTTGATTTTGTTAAGTTTCCATATTCTCTTTCTTTTAACCAATAATTGAATTTTTCAATTATTTGTTCTTCCCAGTATGCTTTTTGTAATTCTAAGTTATATACTGGTTCAATATCACTTAAATAGTTATGAGAAACATTTAATTCAGAATCTAATCCTATAAAGTATTCGATTCCTGATAAATCTCTAATTTGTTTATTATTTAATATTAATGATGTTATTTTGTTTGTTAAAACTAAATCATCAATAACGAATGTTTTAGCTTCATCATAAGCTGCTAAATATAAAGTTTCTCCTGCTGAGTTACCAACATAAGCTACTTTGTATCCAGCTCTTTCACTAATATTTCCTTCTCCATCTACTGTTCTAATAACAACATTTTCTACTAATGTATTTACATATTCTCCTACATAAACATTTCCTTCTTCATCTACTTCGTAGTTAAAGATATCTCCTGTTAATGGATCTCTATAATACATTGGTTCATCTGTATTGTTATCATATAATACTTCATATCCTGTTGTTGCATCTGTTGTATAGTAACATTCTGTATATATAATGTTACCTTCTTCATCTATAGCATATGGATAACTTGGTATTTCTTTATTTACTGTTTGTCCACCTGTTAATTGTTCTTTAATAGCTTTATATAAGTTTGTATCCATTGTTGTTATTGCTTCTGAAGAACCACTGTGAACAACATAGTATAAATAGAATCTACTTCCATTTAATATATTTTCTGATGCTTTATTTGGGTTGTTAGCTTGTGCTGCTTCTGTTGCATCATCATAAATATATACACTGAATTTAACTAATCCATAATATGGATTTCCGTCATCATCAGCTATTGTTACTTCCACTGTTTTATCTTCTGAAGTAACATACATAGGTACTTGTGTTGGTTCAATATATGGTGTACCAAAACTTGTTTCTTGTGGTCTTACTTCTTCTGAATAGCTTTTTACATCTTTCCAGCAAGATTTTAAGAATCCAGCAAGTTCTAATATAGCAGGTAACTCGAATTCAGCTGTTGTTAACATATCTGATTCTTCTTCGTCATCTACAAATACTGAATGAACTTGTGTTACTGTTTGTCCACTTAATACAATTGTACCTTTTTCTTGTAACGTACTTATTAATGTAGAAATTTCACTAACATCTTCTAATTGGTTAGTAGATAAATCCAAATAATTTAATTTTGTTAATCCATTTAACACACTTAAATTACTTTTTTTAGATAAGTTGTTACCAGATAACTCTAAATGCTCTAATTCACTAAAAGCTTCAATTCCTGTAAGATCAGAAATTGCACCTTCATTAAGATTTAATGAAGTAACTTTTGCTTTTTCATCAGCTTCTAGAGTTAATGTGTGAGTAATGTCATCGCTAGCAAATGCTATACCTTGTTTTTGAAGGCTAGTTTTAACTGCTTTGTACAATTTACTGTTTAGTTGAATCTCTTCACCTGATACGTCTGCATGTACCATGATTGGCATAATGCAGTTCAATAGCATAATTGTAATTAATGCAATTGAGATTAACATTTTCCTTTTCATAATAAATCCTCCCTGTAAATTTGCCCTCGGCATTTTTCATTAGCAACATAATAGCATTTACTTTTTTTTTTGCAATAGCCTTTTTTTTCCACTCAAAAAAATCACCCTCAAAGTCGCTACGGAAAAACCTTTACAGAGTTTTTCCACAGGTTTGTTAAGTTTTTATTACTTTTTTCCACTGTTTTTTAATTTTTCTTACGAAATTAAGCATTTGAGAGTATTTTTTTATTAAAATTTTTTTAATAATTTTTTTATTTTTTTCTTGACATTTAATTTTTTATATATAAATCATATAAAAAAAGACGTTATTCTATAACGTCTTTTTTCTTTATATATTAAACATTCTTTTTGCATTCTCATATGTTGTTTTTGCCACTTCTTCAAGGTCGAGTCCTTTTATATCAGCCACTTTCTGAGCAACTAGTTTTACTTTTCTTGAATCATTTCTTTTTCCTCTGAATGGTTCTGGAGATAAATATGGACTATCTGTCTCAATAAGAATCTTATCCATAGGTACTAATTTCACACATTCTTCTGATTTTGCATTTTTAAATGTTATATTACCACTAAAAGATATATAATATCCTAATTTTAAGGCTTCTTTAATTAATTCTTGGTTTAAAGGGCAACAATGAAATATTCCTTTTTTATTAACAGTATGTTCCTTTAAAATTTCAATTGTATCAATCCAAGCATCTCTTGTATGTATAACAATTGGCTTATCAAGCTTATTTGCTATATTTATTTGATCTATAAATAGTTTCTTTTGATCTTCTTTATTCTCTTTATTCCAATAATAATCTAATCCTATTTCTCCAATAGCAACTACTTTTTCACTTTTAGCCATCTCTTCTATTTTGTATAAATCTTTTTCCACAAAATCTTCAATATCATTAGGTGAAATTCCACATGTTGCAAACATAAAGTGAGTTTTATTTGCTATTTCTATAGCTTCTTGGCTTTTTATAACATTATAACCAACACACACTGTCTTGGTTATATTATCTTCATATATTAAATTTATAATTTCTTCCCTATCCTCATTAAACTTTTCATCATTGTAATGAGCATGTGAATCAAAAAATTCCATTTTTTCTCCTTATTTATTGTATATAGCAACAACATTTGCTACACCATACTCTTTGCAATGAGACAAACTTATAGTTATATCTTCTAAATCATCTATTTTTATTCCTAACTTTACATTTGGTTTACCCTCTGATGTATTTGTAATTTCAAAATCTTTCCAAGAGTATTCTGTATTAATATGTTCACTTAAAGCTTTATATATAGCTTCTTTAGCCGCAAATCTAACTGCATAACTTTGATATTTTTGAATTTTTTTAGATTCGCAATATTCTATTTCATTTTTTGTAAAAATTCTGTTTAAAAACTTAGATCCATATTTTTCGATATCTTCTTTTATTCTATCAACTTCTACTATGTCTGTTCCATTAACAATCTTCATTACATACCTCTTTTATGACAGCAAATACAATAAGAAGATTATATTTATAGTATTAAATATTAATGAAAATATTAGTAATATTACTATTATAGAATAAT
>JAZQTI010000069.1:0-1777 GCA_045630665.1 Candidatus Scatovivens sp. | reverse complement strand
TTGCCACATCGATTTCCTTACATTTATGACAGTTGGAGATGGAGAATCATAATCTAACCTCAAATAAACTGTATATTGTGTTCTAGAAGCGTCAGTATAAGTAATATCTTTTAATTCCGCAGATAAACTATGGAAATTCTTGCCATCACTTTTCTTTATCTCCTCAAAACGTTTTTTACTTAAAGGTTCACTAGCTGTATTGATATGGTTATATATAGAATGCTTTTTTTCTATTTCTGAACGATAATAATTCTGCATACGTGTCGTACCCAAAGGAATTTTATATGGTATTTCAAACTCTTCCACTGTTTGGGTAGCATCGATTTCTTCTAAATCCTCTATCGCATCTTTTACAGTAAACGGTGTTTCTGTATATGGATCTGGGAATTTTATTTTTCCGTTTACCTTACTTGATTTAACTCCAAGTATCATAAAACGTTCTCTATTTTGTGGAACAAAATAGTCTTTAGATTTAACAGTTTTCATAGTAATTTCATATCCCATAGATTTAAAAAATGCCTCTAAGTAATCCACTATATTATATGACTTCACAGATACTGTTACTTGAAGAAGATTTTTTTCTTCTAACTTATCTACTTTGGGGGGTAACTCTCTAACAATTTTCTCTTCGTCTAATTCTTTCAAATATCTGAGAAGCTGATTAATTGAAATAAAATCATTAAATGACTCAAATGCTTCTTTATTACTTTCATTTTCCCCTTTTATAAGTCTGTTTAAGGTATTTATAGCCTTATCAATAATAAATTGTAGTTGTTCTTTAGTAGATACTTCAGGGTAATGATAGTTCATTAAATTATCTATGATTTGATTAATTTCTGTTATTTCCTTTTTATCTTTAGAATTATATATACTCGCTTTCTTTAATTTACGAATAATACTTCTCATTCTTGATAAATGGGCTTCTTTTTCAATTAAAGGTTTTATTCCCTTTACTTGGGTGATTTCTTTAATTAAGGCTTCTAATTCTATACTGCTCGTTTCTAAAAGAACAAGTTTATCAGGCTTCCAAATTGGATTATCTTCACCACAAACTTTAGTTAAATGCTCTAAAGAACTGTAAGCTCGAATTGTGTTCTCCTCATGTTCTGTAACAAAGAACTTATGGATAGAAGAATTCATTGTTTTAACATTTTCCATCAAAAATGCAACAGGTCGCACTTCATCTATAGCCCTAGCATATTCCTTTACCAATTGATTATTACCTGAAATCAAATAGTTTTTTTGTCTATTGGCATTAGAAAAACCCTGACAAGGTGGACCACCTATGATAACAAGTTCATCTTCATCTAGATTATTATTTTCTTTAAACTTTTTAAAATCAATTTTAGTTATATCACTAACTGAATCCCCATCAGGCTTAATTATTATATTTGAATCATCCCCATGATTATGAACATAAGTTTCTATCGCTTCTTTATTTATCTCAACAGCACCGACAACCTTAAATTTCCCGGTTTGGTAAAAGCCATTACTCAGCCCTCCTGCACCAGCAAATAAATCAATTAACTTATACAACTTTTGCACCTCTTTGAATTATCGAATATATATTCTCATTGCTCTATAAGTAAGTTTGGCAGCCTTTTTCTAAAATAGCAAGCCTTAAAAATATTTCCGTTAGCTTTTTACTATAAATAAAAAGAGACTTTAACTAATAAAGTCCCCTAAAAACACATAAATATTAGGCTTTAATACTTTCTAAAATGGATAAATTTTTATTCACAAACTTCCACAACTTCTCCACAGCTTCATCATGTGA
>JAZQTI010000068.1:0-3946 GCA_045630665.1 Candidatus Scatovivens sp. | reverse complement strand
TAAATTTTTAATAAATCAAATTTCAAATAATCTGAACTTATTAATTTATAATCAATTCCATTTACATTTCCTTCAATCGCATCTTTATGAGATTCACCATGTAAATGTGCATAATAACATTTTTCTATTCCAAAATCTTTTAATGTTTTTGAAAAATTTATTTCATCTGGAATTATTGATTCTTTATAAAAAGGTGGATAATGAATAAAAGTAATTATCTCTTTGTCTGTACCAAATTCATTAATTCCTTTATTTATAGAAATTTTTAATCTTTCATTTTCTCTTTTTAAGATTTTAAAATTTTCTTGTGATTTCCAAGAATTAATCCAACCTCTTGTTCCTGTAATGATTTTATTCTCAACTAAAAACGCACTATTATATAAAAAATCAATATTATTAAATCCATTTTCTTTTAAAAATCTTTTCATACTTGTTACAGTAGTCCACCAATAATCATGATTTCCTTTTGATAAGATCTTTTTACCTGGTAAACTATTTAAGAATTCAAAATCTTTATATGTTTCTTCTAAATAAGTTGCCCAAGAAAAATCACCTGGTAGTATTACTGTATCATTTTCTGTTACTTTTTTTAGCCAATTTTCTTTTATTTTTTCTGTATGATCTTCCCAATTATCACCAAAAATGTCCATTGGTTTATCAGTAGAAAAAGATAAATGTAAATCGCCTATTACATATATCGACATAATAATCTCCCTTTATAAATGTTGTGTAGGATTATCATTATTGCTTTCTTCAGAGTTAAAATTAACTATTCTTCATCTTTTTTTGAACCAAATATTTTTGAAATTACACCATCATTATTATTTTCTTTTATTGGATCATCTTCATTAGACTTTGCCTCTTTTTCAACAACATCATCATCTCTTTGAAGAATTTCTTTTACTTCTTCCATGCTTGTTGTTGAATTTCTTATAAAGCTATTTTCTTCAACTGCATATTTTTTACAATCTACATCTTGAGTTGATTTTAAAGTTGCATCATCTATATCAACTTCATCTGGTACGATTATATGATTAATTTCTCCACTAGCAACATTAACATCGTCTTCATCAACTTTTAATTTTTCTTCAATGTCTTTTGAAATATCCATTGTTCTGTGAATTTTTTTTGATGCAATTGCATAAAATAATAAGCATAATACAACAGTTCCTAGTATTATGAATGCACCTTTTTCAATAATTAGTAAGAATAATCCTTCCATAATTAAAACCTCTTTCTTTCGTAATTAATATGAAGATTCAATTTAAAACTTATTCTCCAATCTTCAAATTTGGAATTGCATTTAGTTTTAAATCTGCTCTTTCATTATTTATATAGTTATAATATCCACTAGCTGCAATCATTGCTGCGTTATCTGTGCACAATATTGGCTCTGGATAGTATACTTTTATATTAAGTTCTTTTGCAAAATTATCAAAAGAACTTCTTATAAACGAATTTCTTGATACTCCACCAGCTATTACTATTTTATCTGATGAGTATAATTCAACAGCTTTTTTCATATTAGTTAAAAGCATTTCTGTAACAGCACTTTGAAAGCTGGCACATAAATCTGCTTTATTAATATTTGGATCTTTATGATTTAAATTTATAACCGCTGTTTTTATACCACTAAAACTGAAATCTAAATTTTCAAAATGAGTTACTGGTAATTTTATTGTTGGTTTTCCCTCTTTAGCTAAGTTATCAACTTTAGGTCCTCCTGGGTATCCTAATCCAACAACTCTAGCAACTTTATCAAATGCTTCTCCAATTGCATCATCACGAGTTTTCCCTAAAATTTCAAAATCATTATAGGATTTAACATTTACTAAATGAGTATGTCCACCTGAAATTATTAAACATAAAAATGGTGGTTTTAAATCCTTATGAGTTATATAATTTCCAGCAATATGACCTTCTATATGATTAACAGCAATTAATGGCTTTCCTGTTACATAGCTTAATCCTTTACTGTAAGAAACCCCAACTAGTAAGGCTCCTACCAACCCTGGACCTTCTGTTACAGCAATTGCATCTATATCATCTAAAGTTACATTTGCTTCTTTTAAAGCTTGTTTCATTATTCCATTTATAACTTCTGTATGACATCTTGAAGCTATTTCAGGAACAACTCCACCATATTCTTCATGAATTTTTATTTGAGAATTAATACAATTTGATAAAACATCTCTTCCGTTTTTTACAATTGCAACAGAAGTTTCATCACAACTTGATTCAATTCCCATTATTAAAATATCTTTCAACTTCTACTCCTAATTTAAATAAATAATCCTATTATTAAATTTACACCTGAAAACAAAGCACTAGATAAAAATGATATTACAGGTGCAACTATTATTTCTAATGCTCCAACTATCCATAAAAGCATAAAAATTGCAACTAATGTTTGATAATTATTATCTAACCAATTTCTTGCATTATATGGTAAAAAATTTCTAAATATCTTTTCACCATCTAATGGTGGTAATGGTATTAAGTTAAATACACCTAAACCAATATTTACTCTAATTAACACAGATAATAAATATAAAATTATACTTCCTGCAAAACTTGTTGTAAAACTTATTCCAGCAAACATATATATCGAAGTATATGCAAAGCAACTAACTATAGCTAAAACAAAATTCATTAATGGTCCAGCAAAAGAAACTATAGCTTCACAAAAACTTCTAGATTTGTTGGAATTAAAATTATTTGGATTTATTTGCACTGGTTTTCCCCAACCAATGTTTGCAAACATCATTAAGAAAAATCCAAATGGATCTAAATGAGATAAAGGATTCAATGTTAATCTTCCTTGATTTCTTGGAGTTGTATCTCCTAGTTTATCAGCAGCAAGAGCATGAGCATATTCATGAAATGTAACCGCAATTATTACAGCTGGTAAAGTTAATAATATATATAACCATGCTTCTGAACTCATACTAGCAACTTGAATAACTGCTAAAATTATTAAAACCGCATATATAGCTTTTCTGTTTATTCCATTATATCCAAAAAACATTCAATTCCTCCTATTAAACTTTTGTATTCATATTTTTAAGTTATTGTACTTATTTATTTAACAATTTGAATATAAACTTTTTAAATTTAATAAAAAACGTTTCTTTATATTCAGTTATTTGTAATTCTGTATTGATGTTTTCTTTATATTCAACCTGTTCTTTTTCTTCATTTGATTTTTTGAAAATATTATTAGGATCATAAAGTTCTCTTTTTTCTTTTTCGTATTTTTCTTGATTTTGTTTTAATAAACTTTCTAATATTTCTTGTTGTTTTTTAGTTGCAAAATAATCTTTAAATAAAGTTATCAAAATAGCATTTGCTTCTTTAGAAATATTTTGTTCTCCTAAATCAATTTCTGGATTAATTGTGAATTTGTATTCTTTATCCTTATTATTTTCATAAAATTCTATTTTTTCGCTAGGAATTTTCGAATACTCTTCTTTCGAAAAATAGCTTATTATTTCTAATACTTCTGTATATGCTTTTGCATATAAATTAGTCGTCATCTCTACTATCTCCTTCTTTAGTATTTTCTTCTATACTATGTTGCACTGTAATTGCTTTTTGAACATCTTCTTTATTAACTCCACTTTTAATAGCATTTGATACGACTTCTTGCATTGATATTTCTTGCTTTTCATTTTTTCCCAAATACTTAGTACAAGATTCTATAAATTTATCTATTTGTTCTTTTGAAGATGGCTCATTATGTACATCAATTCCGAATTTACTTTTGGCAATATCTGAGACACTTGTTCTTTCTGCTAAAAGCTCCAATCCTTCAACTGATGTTGCATAATTTGCATAATAAGCATAATCCGGATTTTTTTCTGCATTTCCTTCTAATTCTTCATTAGTTGGAAATGCCTTTGATTCCGAGCAAATCTTTGCAATTGCTTCAAATACTTCTTCTGGA
>JAZQTI010000067.1:0-19508 GCA_045630665.1 Candidatus Scatovivens sp. | reverse complement strand
TTCTGCTGATTGAACAACAACTAATTTTCCATTTCTCATTACTTTAGCTACGTGACTACTCATTTTTTGTAGAGCTTCTAAAGATTTTTCAGCTTTGCTTTCTTGAGCAACACCAATTATTGCATTTACAACAACTACTATTAAAATAATAATTGAATCTGTAAATCCTTCTCCTTCTTGTACTCCAACAATTCCTGAAACTATAGCAGCAATTATAAGAATTATTATCATAAAGTCTTTAAATTGCTCTATGAATTTTTCGATAAGAGTTTTCTTTCTCTTAGCTTTCAATTCATTAGTTCCATACTTCTCTCTTCTTGCAGTAACTTCTGCATCAGAAAGACCTTTGTTAAAATCAGTTTCTAATTTTTTCGCAGTTTCTTCTGCAGTCAAATTATACCAATTTTCCTTTTCCATAATTTCCTCCTTAAAATTAATATATTTTTAAAATTTTATTAACATCTTCAAAAGAGCTGTTATTTGTTAAAACAATATCAAACCCTTTATTATAATGAACTAGATTTTCTTCTATTTTTTCATCTAGAAAACCAACTGTTATTGCATTTTTATTATCTTCTTCAGAAATCATTTTCAAATCTGCCATTCCATCACCTAATAATAATATGTTTTTTCTGCCTTCTAATGCTTTTTTTGATTCGTTATCTAATCTAACAATATTTTTATTTAGTGCATGAATTATTTCACTTGAAACTTCTTTAAATTCTCCGTTTTCAAATGTAATAAAATTACTTATAATTTTTATATTTTCATATAAGTCATTTTCAAATTTTAAAAATTCTTCTATTACATTTCCTATTCCTGCTGAAATAATTATTACTGGGACATTTAATTCTTTCATTTTTCTTAAAAATTCTTTAGCCCCTGGTCTGTAATTTAATGTTTTTGATTTTATAGAATTTTTTACAGCTTCTTCTTTAACTCCATATTCATAAAACAAATTTATATGTGCTTGCCACCAATCTGTCATTGCTTTTGATTTTTCTTCTTCAGAAATTGTTTGATCAATTTCGATTGGTCTATATTTGTTAAATAATGCAGTTCTTCTTTCTTTATATTCTTCACTTACTTGATTTGCATTCGCAAATACTCCCCAAGTACTATCAGAATCACCTTCTGTTAATGTTCTATCAAAATCAGCAACAACATAAAAGTTAGTTTTTTCTAGTTTTAACCTATCAATTTTTTCTTGATTATTAATATAAATCATAATTTTTCCTCACAAACAATCTACCTTGTAAATATATACAAAAATTAACAGATTATCAAGGTATTCTTGATATTTTTTGTAATTATTTTTTACATTTGTAACCCACCTCTTTTTTAATAGAAAAAAGACTCTTAAAGAAACAATCTTTTTTCTAATTGCTTCTTTAAAAGTCTCACTCCCTTAAGAAATAGGTTACTAACCAGATTTTTATCGAGTTTGTTGATTAGTAATTCACAAGTTACTCCCTTTTAAATTCATAATTATTATATATAAAAAATACATTTTTTTCAAGTTTTTTCACTTAAATATTTGGTATTTTTTATATATTACACAACTTATCTTAAATTAAGATTAAAAATAATAAAAAACAAAAGACCAGGAGTTTCCTCCTGGCCTTTGTTCCTATCATATCTTAGTATTCAAGTCTTCCCACAAGCTTGTAGGCATCAACCGTATTGGGAATCGCACGGAAATGTCTCTCTTCCTCAGAGCACTCCTTAAGATCCAAGCCAAGACCATAGATATATTTCATAGTCTCTGCATGAATCTCTTCGTCTTTCTCAAAAATAAGAATACACTCGATGTAGGGTCTTTCGAGGCTTTTAATAAGCAGCTGCTTACGAGCATCCTCAAGCTCCATCTCTTCAACTGCTTCTCTGGTATCAGCAAAGCCATTTCTGTAGGCTTCGACCGCCTGATAAATCAGCTGAACCTGATCAATCATTTGATAGTTTTTCTCCCGATCAGTAAGATTTCTTTCTGTCATAAAATTCCCCTCCTTGAGGAACACACATGAGGAGTTATTCTCCTCCTAGGCTTTAGAAAGATATAATATCAGTAGATATATCATCTTTCCTGGAACATTTTATATAAACTGCAAATGCAGGCGCTTTTAGAAACTCAGTTTCAAAAGCTTTAGTATGTTTGCAATTATAACAACTTTATTTTTGCTATTCAACTTTCATCTTGTAAATTTCATGTGAATTTTATGTGAACCACTAATATTTCATAAATTTTTTTATAAGTTTTTCTGCAATTCTATATATTGGTCCTTCCAATTTTTTCTTTGCATTAGCTAATTCTTTTCTAATTTCAATTCCTTGAGGACAATGAGATTCACATTTACCACAACTTATACAATTTGAGGCTGATGTTACATCATTTCTTAAAAGAGTACACATTATATATTCTTTTAAGGCTGTAAATTTACCATCAGAATAATATTTATTATATGCAGAAAAAGTTCCTGGTATATCAACTTTCATTGGACATGGCATACAATAACCACAACCTGTACAACCTACTTTCATTTTTTCATTTATTGCATATACGACATTTTCTAAAAGTTCATTTTCTTTTTCTGTAAATTCACCAATTTCAGCTTCAGATGCAGCTTTCACATTTTCTTCAACCATTTCTACTGAATTCATTCCAGATAAAACAGTAGTTACTTCTGATTGATTCCAAAGCCATCTAAACGCCCATTCAGCTGGTTTTCTTTTTATTTTATAATTTTCAAATAATTTTTGGGCCTTTTCAGGAAGATTATTTACCAATCTTCCACCTCTAAGAGGTTCCATTATCATTACGGGAAGACCTTTTCCAGAAGCATATTTCAAACCTTTTTTACCAGCTTGAGAATTTTCATCTAGATAATTATATTGAATCATACAAAAATCCCAATCATAACAATCTACCAATTTACAAAACATATCAGAATTTCCATGATATGAAAAACCAATTTGACGGATTTGACCATTTTTTATTTTTTCATCTATCCATTCTAGTATACCTAATTCTTTTAATCTTTCCCAAGATTTCACATCTGTAAGCATATGCATTAGATAGAAATCAATATAAGTTGTTCTTAATCTTTTTAACTCTTCTAAAAAATATTTTTCTAAATCATTTTTACTTTTTATCATATATTGAGGTAATTTTGTCGCTATATTTACTTTTTCTCTAATTCCATTTTTTTCTAATATTTCCCCTAATGCAGCCTCACTACCTGGATAAATATATGCAGTATCAAAATAGTTAACACCACCATTATATGCTGCCATTATTTCTTTTTCTGCTTTTTCTATATCTATTTTTCCAGCTCTTTGAGTTAATCTCATACATCCATATGCTAATATAGATATTTTATTTCCTTTTTTATCTAAACGATATTTCATAAATACCCCCTTGCATTAAAATGCCTTATATAATCTACCAAATTTATATCATATAATTTTAAAAAATAACATACAAATTCAAAAATAAAAAGAGTAGATTTTTAATCTACTCTTTTATATTATTCACTTCTTAAGGCTAAAACTGGATCTTTCTTTGCAGCAGCTTTAGATGGGATTAATCCACCTATCAATGTAAGAATTACACTTAAAATTACTAATACTACAGCACCAACAACTGGAAGTACAGCTGTAATATCCTCATTTACACTATGAATTATCATATTAGTTGGAATTAATAATAATAAAGTTGTTCCTATACCTATTACACCTGAAAATAATCCAACTATAAATGTTTCAGCATTAAATATTGATGATATATTTCTCTTTGACGCTCCTATAGCTCTTAAAACACCAATTTCTTTTGTTCTTTCTAATACAGAAATATAAGTAATAATACCAATCATTATTGATGAAACAACTAATGATATACTTACAAATGCAATTAGAACATAACTTACACTATCTACAATTGTTTTTACTGAAGACATTAATAAACCTGTTATATCTGAATATTTTATAACTTTTTCTTCATCTTCTTTTTCCATTTTGTCATTATATTCTTCTAAAAAGTCTATAAAGAGTTCTTTAGAATCAAAGTCATTAAAATAGAATGATATTGCTGTTGGTTCTTCTAAGTCTTGATATCCTAAAGCTAAAAGATTAGTATCTGCATTTTCAACAGTGGTTGATGTCATTGTTTGGAATAAACGTCTCATCTCATCTTCATTCATATCAAATTTAAATGCTTTTGCTATTTTTTCAGGTTCAACATTAAATGCTTTTCCCATTGTTTCCATTAATTTTCCTGTTAGTTCACCAACTTTTGTTAATATTGTCTTTTGCATTGTCGCTTCAACCATTGCTATAGCAATTTCTTCTGTACTTGAAACAATCATATCTTGTTTTACAACAGCATCTACCATTGTATCTACCATTGCACTCATTAATATTAAACTAGGTTCTGTTTGTGTATCTCCTACAGGTGGCATTACAGTATTTCCTCCACCAGTAACACTATCACCAGTTGTGTTTCCATCACCTGATGCTGTATTATCTGTACTTTCTCCTTCTGGAAGTGTTCCTACAGGAGGCATTATTCCTGCTGGTGGTGTTATTCCACCTTGGTTTCCAGCGGCTAGCATCGCTTGCAATATACCAGTAATCATTCCATTGTACATCTCTGAAAAAGCTGATTGAGGAATTACATATTTACTTTCCATATCTGCGAGAATTGCTTTATTTTCAGAACTAGATAATCCTTCTGATACAACTTTTGGAATTTCACTTGCTTTCATTGAAGCTATTCCTGCAACTTGATTTTTTTCTATATAATCATTTAAAATATTTTTTGTAATTTTAGATAAATTATTTAAAAATGTTTTTTGTGCATCTGCTGTATCTGCTGTTATAGCATTAGAAATTTCTGTTATATATCCTTTTGTCATGTTTTCTATATCTGATTGATTTATATTTACTCCAAAAGCTGATGATAATAGATCTTCATCAATTGAAATCATATCTTGAAAATCTAATCCAGCATTTTTTTCTTCATCATCAAATTCTTTACCACTAAATACATTTACATCTTCATTTGCCATTTGTTTTTGTACAATTTCAGATTTTGAAGCTGTATCAATTACATATTTAGTTAAATTTCTAGTATATAAAACACCAGATCCACTCATTGGAGCATCACTTTTTGGTTTTGCTATACCAACAACTTTTAAATCTATAGAATTATCATATACTTCATTCATAAAATCTTCATCATCAGACATATCTTCATATATATCATATTTTTTATTATATTTATAAGTGTCTGCTGGATTTACTAATTTAAACTCTAAATTCATTAAATCTTCATATGTTAATTCTAATGGTTCATTTTTATTTACTACTTTTTCACCATCTATGATTTTTCCAATCATATCTTCTAATTCATCTTGATCTCTTATTGCAACTCCATATAATAGCATATCTGAAATTGAATGTTCATCTGGTAAAACAAGCATTATTTCATTATATTCTTTTGGGAACTTTCCTTCTATTAGTTCGTATTGTTCATCTACCATTTCTTGATTTTCAACTAATTCAGAATATATTGTAATTCCACCAGATAATAAACTAGAAGAACTTCCCATTAATGCAGCTATAAAATCACTTGGATTTAAAAGAACTAATTCATTTTCTTGATCTCTTGTATAAATAGTTGGTGCTACTGCATAACTATATCTTGTAAAAGATACCATTGAATCTACTTTTTCTTTATTGCTATCTAAATATTTTTTAAAGGTTTTTAAATCATTTCTTCCAACAGCACCAAACATTTCAGCAACATTTTGTTGCTCCTTTACAACTCTTTCCTTATTCTTATTTTCTTCCTCATCTTCATCAGCAGAACCAAGTAACATTGAAGTCATATCAGCTGTTTCTGATTGTACTGTTAAAGGATATGAAGTTAATGTATCTTCTTGTATTTTATCTATATAATTTTGAAATCCTGTTGATAATGCTAAAATCATTGCAATACCAATAATACCAATTGAACCTGCAAAAGATGTTAAAAATGTACGACCTTTTTTAGTAAGTAAATTGTTTAAACTTAATGTAAATGCTGTTAGCATAGACATTGAAGATTTACCAAGATTTTTATGTTTTGGTGGTTCTTTTTTAGTTACATCAGGATTAAATGGATCTGTGTCACCTTGAATTTCACCATCTCTTAAATTTACAATTCTTGTAGAATATTTTTCTGCAAGTTCTGGGTTATGTGTAACCATTATTACCAAGCGGTCTTTTGCTACTTCTTTTAAAAGTTCCATAACTTGAACACTTGTATGTGTATCTAATGCTCCAGTTGGCTCGTCTGCTAATAAAATATCTGGATCATTAACTAAAGCTCTTGCTATTGCAACCCTTTGCATTTGTCCACCAGACATTTGATTTGGTTTTTTATGAGCTTGTTCTTTTAAACCAACTTTATCTAGCGCAGCCAATGCTCTTCTTTTTCTTGCTCTTTTTGATATACCACTTATCGTTAAAGCAAGTTCAACATTTGCTAAAACAGATTGATGTGGTATTAAATTATAACTTTGAAAAACAAAACCTATTGTGTGATTACGATAAGAATCCCAGTCACGATCTTTATATTTTTTTGTTGAAACATTATTTATTATTAAATCACCTTTGTCATATCTATCTAAACCACCAATTATATTTAATAATGTTGTTTTTCCTGAACCTGATGGTCCTAAAATAGAGACAAATTCACAATCTCTAAAATTCAAACTAACATTATTTAATGCAATTTGTACTAAATCACCGGTTTTATATTGTTTTGATATACCTTTAATTTGTAACATTATTTGCCTCCATTTTTATTTTATAATATATCTTTTTTAACTAGATAATTTTATCATTACCTATATATATCGTCAATAATTCTTGATTATAATATTATATTTTTTATGCTTTCACATATTCTTTTTTTCTTGTTTCTTTTTCTAGAATTCTTATAATTCTTGGTCTATTATATCTTTGGATAATTATAAACTGACTATCAAATATCATAGCTGCTATTGCAGTTATAATAAAAATCCAAGTTTCTCCCCATATTACCCCAAAAAACATTGTTGAAATTGATATTGCTTCATTAATCCAATGATCCACTTCTGATTTTGTCATTGTATTTATAATTGATTCTAAAGAATTTTCTTTCAAATCAAATTGCTCTGGATTATATGTTAATGCTTTTCCTTTCCATTGCTTTACTTTTAAAAATTTATATAAATTCTTTTCGAATTTTCTTTCTTTGAACCACCATTGTTTATAATTAATGTGTTTCCTAAATAATTTAGAAACATTCCCTAATATAATTCTTACCCAAAAATGATATGTTATTGTAAAAGCTGTAATACCAATCCATAAAACAACTGCATTTTCATTATATCCGCCATAATAAAATGAAAAACATAAAACAGAAACAATAACCCCAAATGCAATTACACTATACATAAATATTGCTGGTCCACTTGTTTGAAATAATTTCATCGTCTTCTCCTATTTTTAATTCAATATTTTCGAAATAATTATATCATAAATTTATAATTATATAAATTTTATTTTAATAAAATTTAATCCCTCCTATATTTCATTTATACTAGACTTTTTTGTATAACCGTGTTATAATTTTTATGTTAACTTTTAACAATCTCCTTTCTGGGAGCAACATATACACGATAGACAGCACAATAATTATTGAAGGAGGCTTCATATGGAAAATTACTCGTCACTCAATATACAAACAACTCTTAAAGGGGGATTTTTATGATACAATTATACAAAAAAGCAAACCCTAACGAATTAACCCAAAAAGAACTTTCTGATCTTGAAAAAGAAATCAAAAATCCTAAGTCTGATACAGTTTCAGATCAGTTCGTTGATTTCATCTTATGGACACGAGGACTTCCATCACGGCAAAAATCTTTTGCAGAATTCGTTTCAAAAAAACTTGCAAAATTTCCTAATGCAAGAATTTTAGAAGTTGGATGCGGAAGAACCGCAATCTTATCCAGAATTCTTGCTGATAAAGGATTTAATGTAACCTGTCTTGATAAAATCGTAGACGCTAAGTTTACAAATGGACTCCCCACGATTCGAACCACATTTGATTATCGTACTTTCGATTTGTCAGACTATGACATCGTAATTGCACAAGAACCATGTGATGCCACAGAGCACATCCTTAGAGCATGTAAAGAACAAAATAAAATCTTTTACATGTCATTATGTGGTGTTCCTCACAAAATCATCGATGGAGATATGCCGAAAAACTATCAAGAATGGTACGACTATTTGCTAAAAGTTTCTGATGGATATGCAAAACTCATTTGGCTGTCTTTAGATCCTTTAACTAGAACCGCCGTACTAAAAAGCAAAGCTGGCCTATAAGGTCAGCTTTGCTTTTTATATAATTTTATTATCTACATTTTTGACAATATTGAGTACAAAGTTTATCTGTACACATTGAACATTTAAGTGCAGCATTTGTCATCTCATAAAAACGTTCTGGGTAAAGCATAACACATAATTCCCATACTAACCATGCTAATACTGCCATTACTACAAGCGAAATTGAATAAAAACCACCAATAAAAATAAGCGGTATAAACATCATAAGATGGTCCCAATTAAATATACGACAAGTTGTACAACATTTATTTTTCATAAGTAAGCGAAATGGACACCAGATTAAAACGCAAATCAAATCACATACATAAAAAAATACAGAAATCATAAATACCCATATTTTGTTTATTATTGCATTATAATATAATATTCCAATACATATAACTACCATTCCCCATATAATAAACACTTTATATGCAGATTTTGTAGTAGTTACAACATAATTTTTTAACGCTTCATAATTAATCTTTTCACGAATAGGTTGAAATCTATTTGCAAATAATTTTTGTGATCCTAATGCAACTTTATTTTTTATTGGTATGATTTGTAAAAACATATCACATATCCAAACAAACCATAATATATGTAATATATGAAATTCTTCAAAAAAATTATTACCATTTAAAATTTCAAAATTTTTCAAATCAGAACACATATACAAGCATCCAAAAAAAATTGCAATACGTGCTATTAATCGTATAAAATAACGTTTTCTTGTTGCAGACACTTATTTTTCCTCCGCTAAAATTAATTTGTTTTATTAATTAGATTATAGCATATTATATAATTTTGTATAGCAAATACTCTATAAAAATTATAATATATCATTAACCTAATTTATCTCCATTTTTCACTTGTTTATCTGGTGTTATTAAAACAACACCTTGTTCACTATAAGTTCCTAGCACCAATACTTCTGACATAAAATCAGCAATTTGTCTTGGTGGAAAATTTACTACAGCTAAGACTTGTTTTCCAATTAATTCTTCACACTTATAAACTTCTGTTATTTGAGCAGAAGATTTTTTTATTCCTATTTCATTACCAAAATCAACTTTTAATTGATATGCTGGCTTTTTGGCTTTTTCAAAAACTGTTGCATCTATAATAGTTCCAACTCTTATGTCTAATTTCATAAAATCATCAAATGTTGCCACTTTAAAATATTCCTTTCATATTATACTTTTATTATTTCAATACATTTTTAAATAATTTAGTATTTAATATTGTATTAGAGATAAATTCTCCTTTAAAAATTACTATTTATTGATTAGATTATATCACACATTTTTGTATTAGTAGAGATTTTATAAGATTATTTTGTTAACAAATAATATTAACTAGTCTTGCGCAGAATTATTAATCCCCCACCATAAGCATCCAAAAAACATTCTAATTTTTGTTTTTTATTACAAGAAGATAGATTTGTTCACATGATATTTTTGAAATTCATTTCAAAAATAAGTCCCAGCAAAATTTTGCTGGGACTCTTTTCTTTTACCTTTAACTTCAACGTAAAAGTTTAAGTTTTTCATAAGGTTATGACACTTATGCTCTTTTCCACTTCCTATTCAATACGACCAAAAGCACAGCCGATGTCACCATAAGGACAAATGCAAGTCCAAGTTGACTATCATCTCCTGTTTTTGGAACAGTATCTAGTTCAGGATCTGGTTCAGGCTCTGGTTCAGGATCCGGTTCAGGATCCGGTTCAGGCTCTGGTTCAGGATCTGGTTCAGGATCCGGTTCAGGATCTGGTTCAGGATCTGGTTCAGGATCCGGTTCTTTTGAGTTTTTCACAAACAGTTTATTCTCCTCAAAATACACAAATCCTTCGACATCTTCATTTTCACTAAAAACAAATTTACCATCTTCGGTAATCTCAAACAGAATTTCACCATCCAATTTTTCGTATCCTGTTGGTGCTTCAGTTTCAAGTAAACTATAATATCCTGGAAGTAGACTTTGTACAATCAATTGACCATTCTCGTCAACTTCATAAGAACCTACAAAGAATTTAGATTCTTCAGACACATCGTCAAGTCCATTACCTTTAACATATAGTTCAAACTTAGCTCCTGGCAACACCCGGTTTTGTTCATCTGTTTTTTGCAGTAACAAATCAACTTCTATCGGAGTTCCAATTTCAAAAACAACCGTTTCCTCCGTATACACATTTGTCACACCTTCTGCAACGCCTACTAAACACTGAGAAACTTCACGACCACCTTCCGGCTCATAAAAGTATACTCCTTTAGGCAAAACCTGCTCTCCAGATACAATTACTTCAATTATATCACCATTCTTTGCCTCAACATTAAAGTCATATACCTCTTCACCAAGTTCAAGCGGTGTTTTTGTAATTTCTTCACCGTTTACAATAATCGTCAAATACAAATCATCAGCTTCACTACTTCCGCTGTTGTTTAGTTTTACCTGCATTACTGCATTGTAAAAACCATCTTTTCCTTGAACCGGAATGGTCTCTACAACTTCCAAACTGGAAATAATAATCTGATTTTTATCTGCATAGACTCCTGTCTGTTGCTTTAAGTGCTCAATCAGTTTGTTGATTCGTTCTTCTACAACTATATCTGTAGAAAATTTACGAGTTCCAGTTTCCCACCATACATCTAACTGATTTGTAAAATCGTGAACAACGGTTCCCCACTGTTTGTTTGTAGGTACATCAAAAGTACGACTATACACGTAATTACTACCGCCATTTGCATATGCCCAAATTGCTGATTGTATAGCAGCAATAATCTCAGTACGATTTAAATCATAGGCATCTTCAAAACCTTCCTGATAGAGATTATCTTTCATTTCCTCTATGGAAATATACGGATAAGAATTAGTTACAATAGTACGGATATGAGCTGCATCATTTGCATCGTAGTAGTCACAATCTTCCAAATTTAGCCGTTTGTAATAAATGCCATCATTGTATCCCGTTTCCACGTCACAGCAATACAAAACTTCGTAGTTACTTACACCAAAGGAATAAATCCCATTAGGTGTCCACGTATCGTCTTCATTGGCTTCCACTAAGATTAACGTTTGTGGAATGTCGTTATTTGCACCTCCATTTGTTGACACCATGTGATTGCTCATTTCATACGCACGAGCAGGATATACCGACAAAAATGTGTAACCATTTTCACCTTTATTTACTTCAATCGGGTTATCCATACCATTCCATACAGAACAATTACTTGCAGTACACTCTTCATGAGCATGTGAATCTTTATCACATATCAATTGTGTTAAACTTTCATCATAACATTCTTCCGTATGAGTATGTGCGACTTGACCGCACGGAGCATCTTCTTGTATAGTTATTCCTATATCTACCTCCTGTGATTCCATTTCAACAGCATACGCTGTTATTGTCGTTGCGAAGTAGATGCCACATAACATTAGCATCATTATAACAATCGCAAAACCTTTTTTCCGCATAGTTTTTTTCATCATTTTACCTCCTTATGAAATATCTGTATGCATTTGTTGCATCGACTATTATAGCACTTTTTTTCTCAAAAAGTCAACATTACGTTAACTTTTCGGCTATAAATTACAACTTTAATTATATTATTGGTTTACAGAAAAAATTATACAAAAAAATAAAGAGCATTCTATCTAGAACGCTCTTTTCAAAATTATTGTATTTGTCTTGCTAGTATAAGTAATCTTCCATCTTCAGTGTAATAATCACAAGTCACCAGCGTAATAAGCTTATCGTTGTATTCTACACTCACTCCAGTTTCATACAAAGCTTGATCTTTAAACGTTGTCACATATTCATCCAATTTTTCTTTCGTATCAAGCTCTATATAATTATAAAAATTAAAAACGTTCTGTGTAGACGTTACGTTATAATATACTTTTGTAAGTATTACAGCGACAATCTCATACATTCTCTCCTCATATAGTGTATCAAAAACAATTATTTTATGATTGTTGTAAAACATTTCCTCCTTGTATTTTTTTAATTCACCAAACATTGTACCGTTTTTCATATTATGAGAATAAATGATAACATTCTCACTTTCTGTGGTACATCTTGAATCTACAAAAGGAATTCCTGAAACGCTTTCTTTTTTTTCGAAATCTCTATCAATATAAAAAGTTGGATTATCTATCTCGGTTTGCATAACAGGATAGTTAATATTAGTATCTTCAATTTTAATCCATCCTACCATATCGGAATTTTGCCGATACAAATTTTCATACTTTGATAAAATTGTGTTTTTTTCTTCCAGATGTTCCTTATTAACAATAATTTCTTCAGATATTGGATTTCGTAATTCTCCATCAATCTTATCCTTGATTTCTTCATTTTGAACAATAACTTGGGCTTGCTCAACTTCCTCTGCTAAGTGTCCTAAATGTTTCTCTTCTTGTTTTAAGTTATATACACGATCAATTATATATGCACAAGATGTTATAAACATTAACACAAGAAAAAGATTAATAATTTTAACGATTTTTTTATTCATGTCTTGTTCTCCTTTTGTTTATTCATTAAAATTCAAAAATCCACATAAAAAACAATATTTTTATTATACCAGTTTTTCCCAAAAAGTCAAACTTCTTCAAAATCTTCTAACTTTAGCAACATGCGCCTTTGGAAAAAAAATAAAAGTAAAATTTAATGTAATGCCTTTTTATTATAGTAGCTGTTGTTAAATCATGTCAACTTTTACATCAATTTCACTTTTACTATATTTAATTAGAAGCAAAAATAGTAAATCAAATATATTAACGCCATATGTAATGGATAAAACCAGTAAAATGCATATTGTATAAATTTACTTTTCTTACCTTTTGTACCATTATATAATCCTATTGGAATTAAAGATAATATACTAATTCCTTGAATTGGTAAAAAATATTCATAACTTCCAAAGTTTATAATTATAGATTGACCTTTAAAAAATACTATATATAAAAGTATTAAAGATATAATCTCCCAAAGCCACGATAACTTGCAATTTCTAAATACAAAAAACACTATTATAGTAAGAACTCCCGTTAATCCATAATCTACAAATCCAATTATACTAATTAATAAAAAGAATATTATTCTTAATATAGAAACTAATTTGAATTTAAAACTTGTTGTTTTATTCATTAAGTCAATCTCATTTATACATAAAAGCCCTAGTAAAAGTGTAAAAAGTACATTTTGATGAAATGGAAAAATCCAAGAACCTGCATAAATTAAGTTAAATGGTATCTCTGAGATTAAAGCAAAAACAAATAATCTTTTTAAATATTTCTTAAAATTAGAAGTATGAATAAATCCTTCAACAATCAAAAATGCAAATATTGGAAAAGACATTCTTCCTATATTAGTCATCCACTGATTACCAGGAACTATTGTTGCCCATAGATGATCTAATAACATTAATACCATTGCAAAAATTTTTAACGTATTTGAATTCAATATTTTAAATTTTTTCATAAATTTCTCCTATATAAACTATTTCACCAGTCCAATCTTCTTCTCTTGAATCTTAATTTTTTTATTTTTTATATTTCCCTCTTATATCCATACTACCTATATTACCTGATATACATTCTAATTCATTAACTTCATTTAATTCAAACATTTGAATTCCTGATTCTCCATTTATTATAACAGTATCATCTTTTACTTTCCAATCAAAAAACCATATATAATACTTATCATCAATGTTATATTCATACAATCCAGTTCCATTACTCATCAAATCAAAAGATATTTCAGTACCGTTCGCAGTATTTCCACTCCAATAACCTATAAACGGTTCCATCTTTCTATTCTTATTTAAAATAAACATTATTGTTATTGTTAAGAATATAATAAGTCCTATTATTAAAAATTTCTTTTTGTTCATAAACTCCTCCCTATAAATTATTATTTAATTATCTTTTTACACCAAATACGTTTATCACATTTAGTTTAAGTGTAAGTTATTATCATAAAAAAGTACACCTACCATTGGTTGAGTGGGGTATTTTTTATATCAACTGATGGTTGAATATTTATAATTTGCCTTACAAAATACTATTTATTGATTAGTATAATATCATAATAACAAAACAATTTCAATTTATTAATTCAGTTACATTATTCAAGATTATTAACCATTATTTATACACCACAGACCTTTACTAATTATGTAAAGTATGATATAATGTCAACAGCATTTTTTGCTTATTTTCTTTTATATTAACATTTACTATATAACCCCAAGGAGGAAAGAAAATGGACATTGAAAAATTAAAATTAATGAATTGGAAAGAAAAAAGAGACTTAGTAAAAACAACAGATGACCCTCAGATTTTAATCACTCTGGCAGATGATAAATCTATCTTGGTCAGAAAAGCTATTCTTGCAAAAAAGGATGCGCCTCTAGAAGCAATTGATAAAGTTTATTCTTCTCTTCATCGCTCATGCGATAAGTTAAAAGCTTTCAATGCTATTCGGCTTTTAAAACCATCCGAAAAATTACGAAACCTGTTAAGAAAAATGGTTTCTGATTCTGATAGTATAATTAGCCTCTTGGCAATTGAAGTTTATAGAAAAAAATTCAAAACTTTAAAATTAGATACGGCAGAATCAAAAAAAATATGCTGTTTAAACGATCAAGAGGTTTTAGAAGACTTGGCTATTCAATTACCTGGTTATGCAGAACAAGATGACCTTGCAGAAAATACAAACTTAACTGGTGAAAACGCACATAAGTTTGTTTTAACCTTACTTTCTTGCGAAAAAAATCCTTGTAAACTTCAAAAACTCTTCTATGAAATTTTTTCTCACGACGGAATTCTTCCAAAAACAGCAAAATGCATACTTGAAAAAACATTCATGGAAAGTGGTGATGAATCTTTCTATTCTAATCCAAAATTCTCTGTGGTAAGATATGATAAAGCCACACCAGAAATATTAGATGAGCTATTGGATTTATTCGAAAAAGAAATGAAGTTATATCTTCCACCTAATACAACTATTAAGCAGGATACCGAATACTTTTTCAAATTTGTTACTTCATTAATAGCAAATCCAAATCTTAGCAAAGCAACCTATGATAAAGCATTTGATTTATTTGTTAAGCAATATAAGCTTGAATGGAGTAGCTATATTGAAAACTTTGTGTTCTCTAAATATTTGACAAAAGAACAGCTTATTTATATCTTAAAAGAACATCCAAAAGGATATTGTATTTGTAGCTATGCCTCTGAGAAAATATGTATGTTGGATGAAAATGAATTTGCAGAAATTATAAGCAGTTATACAGATAACCAAAAAAAATGGCTTAAAACACATGCCATTTCACTATCTACAAATTTCATCTCTTTTCTTTCTAATTAACTTATCAGCGCTAATTAGCAAAATGTTTTGTTCCCTACGATATATGTCGTAGGGATTTTCATTTTATTCTCCTTTTTATAGTTGTTAAAAAAAATTATTTGAAAATAAAAAAGTAGCTAAAAACTTTGATTTTTAGCTACCCACTGGTGGAGGTGACAGACATCAAAACTCTCAACACTTACATACACAATTATTTTCATAAATGAAAGTGAGCAGTTTGGTGGGCAAAAAAATAGTAATGTGTAGGAAAAACTAGTATTTATATGAACTTTTAATAAAAAAAGCCTCGAATTTTATTTCGAAACTTTTATTATTTAAACAACTAAATTTTACTGTTTTTATAACAAATCACTAAATTGAAATTTATTTGTTAGATTTTTTGCTTCATTAAACCATGTTTGTTACAATAGATATACAGAAAACCACTGCCACGAAAATTTAGTCTTGTTTCTGCATTGCCTTCGGGATAGAATTTTACAAACTGCACTCTATCAGAGGTTAAATACGCAACAAACGAAATGTAATGTTCTTTTGTCATATCGTGATTAACGGTGATAAAGTGTTCGTCTTCCACTTCTTCTATAGTTATTTGGTGGTTCTCGTCAGCTTCATCTGCTTCGAGTGATGGCAGAGTAATTCCATGGCAGCTTATAACCGCATCGCCTACAGTTCTAATGATATTATGACAAACAGGGCAAACATAAAACTTTGAGCGCAAAATATTAGACGAAATGTTCTTATTTATAACGGTATTGCCTGTCATCAGTTCCATCACTGAAACCGAAAGTGTGTTAGCAAGGGGTTCAATTAAGCTTATATCGGGAAGACCCCTTCCGGTTTCCCATTTAGATATCGCTTTGCTACTCACACCGAGCATCTCAGCAAGTTCTGTTTGCGTAAGTCCTTTTTTCTCTCGTAAGTTTTTAATCGTTAAACCTGTTACGTAAGTATCCATTGAGTACACCCTCCTTTATGGATACATAATAACACGAAGACATTAATAAAACAACCTACGCTGCGTTGAAAACTGTCAGTTCGCTAAATTACTATTTATCGATTTGATTATATCACATATTTTTATTTTAAAAATTTTATTTAAAATAAAAAAAGAAGTTAAAGCAACTTTTTTAACTTCTTTTGGTGGAGGTGAGGAGAGTCGAACTCCTGTCCAACATCCCTTCCAAATAAACTTCTCCGAGTGCAGTTTGTTATTAAAATTTCCCCTTTATATCTTTAACAAACAAAATTTATATTAGGTATCTTTTATAAAAATCCCGTTAATACAAAAAGATAAATATTAACTTCGTTTCCCACTAGTCGTCGCCTTATCTTAAACCGTGGGTTGTAAAAGTAAGACGTCGCCGCAAACTAAGCAGCGTATGCTAATTCTTTATTATCAGCGTTTATTTTTATTTTATGCCTTTTTAAGTGGCCAGGCATCTCCACTACTCGCTATTTACCCTTCTAGAATACTGTCGAAACCAAATACACCCCCAGATAAACTAATATTAATTATACTATTCTTTACTTAATTTTTCAACTATTATCTTTATTTTATCCTTTTCTTTTAAATTTATTCTACATTTTATTCCCTCTTCAATTTTTATTGATTTTTTACAGTTTTTCACATATAATATTCCCAAGAAAAATATAATTATATTTTTCTTGCTTATATTCCCTTTTTAGGAAGGACAAATTTATGAAAAAAATAATTTTTAAAGGCTGTGGAACAGCTATTGTTACACCATTTAATGAAAACGGTGTAGATTTTGAAGAATTCAAAAAATTAATTGAATTCCAAATTGAAAATAAAGCAGATAGTATTATTGTATGTGGTACTACTGGTGAATCTTCAACAATGACATTAGACGAAAGAAAAGAAACTATTAAATTTGCAGTTGAAACAGTTAATAAAAGAATTCCTGTTATAGCAGGAACTGGTGGTAATTGTACTGCATCTGTAATCGAATTTACAAAATGGGCAGAAGCTGTTGGCGTAGATGGAGCTTTAATTGTTACTCCATATTATAATAAAACAACTCAAGATGGATTAGTTGCTCACTATACAGCAATAGCAAAAGAAACAAATTTACCAATCATTCTTTATAGTGTACCTGGTAGAACTGGTGTTAATATAACTCCTTCTACTTGCAAAAAACTTTCTGAAATTGAAAATATAGTTGCTATAAAAGAAGCTAGTGGTAATCTATCTCAAATTGCCGAAATAGCAAATCTTTGCGGTGACAATTTAAATATTTATTCTGGAAATGATGATCAAATAACTCCTATTTTATCAGTTGGTGGTATTGGTGTTATTTCAGTTTTATCTAATCTAGACCCATTATATACTCACAATATTGTTGAAAACTTCTTAAACGGAAATGTTTCTGAATCAATTTCAATGCAAGTTAAGGCTGTACCTTTAGTAAGTGCTCTATTTTGTGAAGTAAATCCAATTCCTGTAAAAGCAGGTTTAAATATGATAGGTTTTAATGTTGGAACACCTAGACTACCTCTTATAGAAATGTCTGATAAAGGAAAAGAGGTTTTAAAAAGAGAATTAATAAACTTTGGTTTAATAAAATAATATTTATAGATTTAAAAATCTAAATAATTTATAAAGGAAGTAAAAATATGATAAAAGTTTTAATCAATGGTTGTAATGGAAAAATGGGACAAGAAGTTGTTAAAGCTGTCTCTAACACTCCTGATATAGAAGTTCTATGTGGAGTTGATAGAATTGATACTGGTGATAACCAATTCCCTGTTTTTACTGATATAAATAACATAAATACAATACCTGATGTTATTATAGATTTTTCTATTCCTGAAGCTACATTTAATATTTTAGAATTTGCAAACACTCATAAAATACCAACTGTTGTTGCTACAACTGGATTTAATGATGTAGAATTACAAAAAATTGAAAATTATTCTAAAAATTTCCCTATTTTTAGATCAGCTAATATGTCATATGAAATAAATTTAATGGCAAAATTAGTTGCAGAACTTGCTCAAAAACTAACAGATTCAGATATTGAAATTGTAGAAACACATCATAATAGAAAAATTGATAGTCCAAGTGGTACAGCTCTTATACTTGCTGATAGTATAAATAATGCTTTAAATAAAGAAATGAATTATGAATATAATAGACATAGTAAACGTGAAAAACGTAGTAAAAAAGAAATTGGAATTCATTCTATCAGAGGTGGTACTGAAGTAGGAAAACACAGTGTAATATTCTTTGGTAATAATGAAAGTTTTGAAATAACTCATAATGTAACATCTAGAGCAGTATTTGCCAATGGTGCAATAAAAGCTGCATTCTATATTTTCCATAAAGATTCTGGATTATTTAATATGAGTGATATGTGTTAAAAATAAGAAAGAAGTCATAAAAATGACTTCTTTTTTTTGACGCTTTATTGTTAATATGTAAAAACATTAACTTTTTCTAACCACATTCAAAAGTTATATAAGAATATTTCTTTGATAACGATTAGACAAAAAAATAAATCGTAAGAAATTTAGAATAAAAAAAGCATAAGAATTATAAAATAAATTTTATAATTTCTTATGCCCCTATTTTCTTATTTTTTAATTGATTTTAAAAAGAATTTAACCTTTTGCTTGATTAGAGTAGGTCTATTATAATACTTTTATTTTAAAAATCAAGCTTTTCTTTTAATTTTCAATTTTATCTTTAATATTT
>JAZQTI010000066.1:0-5222 GCA_045630665.1 Candidatus Scatovivens sp. | reverse complement strand
TGATATTAAATCACAAGACAAGCTTAATACAAAATTAGATCAATTAGTTAAAACAAAAATATTAACAAGATATTATTTCACTTCAGAAGAAGGAAAAGGTATATATAGAGTTTATTGTATGGAAAAAATGGGTAAATATTTACTTAACTCTAAAGAAGTTGAATGTAAATGGCAACCTACAGACAATACAAAACCTGTAGCTTTAATGAAAAAAAGATTAGCAGGAAACCAAGTTATAGTTGCTTATATGAGAAAATCTAAAAACTTTGATTCATTTAAAGTTAAACCAGCTATAACAGCCAAAATGAATGGTAAAACATTCAAAGCTCATGGAGAAGTAAAAATTTCTAAAGCTGGAAAATCATTAAGCTTAATTTTTGAAGCTGTAAGAAGAGAAGACGATTGGGAAACAAAATTTGTAGAAAGAATGAGATTATATAAAGATTTCTTAGAGAACTTTGTTCCATTTGATTCTACATATGAAGCTAGACCACAATTAATATTAGTTTGCGAAGATGACAAACATATGATAGAAACTTTTAAAGAAATAGTTAAAAACAATTTAGAAGTTAATAATACAAAAATTTATTTCACAACAGATTTAAAACAAAACTCAGAAAGCTTAGATAAATCATTAACAGAATTTGCAAAAAATGAAGAAACAGGAAAATTTGCTGCAAAAAATGTTGAATTTAAAATATTAGAATAAAAGTAAAAAAAGAGGAGAGAGAAACTCCTCTTTTTTATTTATAATATTTAATCAAAATAAATTATCAAAAATAAAGTGTAAAAAATATTGTATTAAATTTAAAATATAGAATGAAAATCAAAAATAAAAAGCTCACTTTTTAGTGAGCTTTTATTTTTATTTGTTGTCATTATTATTGTTGTTATTTGAGTTAAATGATGTTATAGCATTTTCATTATCAAAACTGTAATTTAAATCTGATGTATTTGTTTGAATAGGATCCATATCATTTGGATTATTTGGATTACTATTAAAGTTTATATTTTTTAAATCAAATTTTGGTTTGCTGCTTCCATCATCATGTTCATGTGATTTTTGACTAACTCCACTAGCAAATTTTGTAAAGTTGTAAGATTTAATTTTTTGTGGTTCTTTATATCTTGATTCAAGGAAATCAATTTTAGCTTGACCAACACGGTTAACACCACCCAAGTCTTTTGTTTTGTAAATAATTGTTTTGAATTTAAGGGCTTGAACCTTACCAGCTTTGTAGTTTTGAATCCATTGCCATTTGATTCCTTTATAAGTATCATCATATTTACCTTGATCAGTTTTGTAATCATGTGTAAACATCCAACGTCTCTTGTCTCCAAGTTCTTTTTCCCACCATTCGTTATCCTCTGGAGTATTGTTACCAAAGATAACTTTTGTAGTACAGTTAGCAAGTAATGTTTGTCTTGTTTCATTTGAACCGAATTGAGATAAGTTTTGAGAAGATATGATTGTACCAACTCTGTATTTTCTATATAGAGTGAATATATCTTCTGTAGCTTTACACATAAATGGTGGAAATTCATCTATGTATAGGAAGTGAGGGATTCTTGTTTTTTCATTTCCAGGTCTAGATAAAACAGATTGTTGCATTAATAATATAAAGAATAGACCGAATGCTTTATGAATTCCAGCTCCTAAATCTCCACGACGTGTACAAACTAAAGTTATATCTCCGTTTGCTAAAGCTTTATCATAATTTAAGTTATTTGTTCTATTACATAAAATTGATCTAACACCAGGATATCTAAGTAGGTTTTCAAGTTGGGCAGCTGATGCTTGTAAGTATTTTTCTGTTTCATCACGTAATGTAGCTGTTTTGTAGAATGTTTTCTTAAAGTATCCTAATTGTATTTTATATTTTTGAGCTAAATCAGGGAATTGTTTCATTTGTTCAGCTGATTCTTCAATTAAATCAAAGTCATTTAATAAATCAACTAAATCTTCTAAGTTTGGTAATTCACCTTCATGTAGTCTTGGATATAGTTCTTTTAACATTAATACTAAGTTTTCGATTGCTTGTGTAACTACGTTATCCATATATGCTTCATCATGACTACCATCAGTACGACGATCAGTTACATACATTCTTTTTAAGATTGAAGATATAGCAATTGATGTTTTGATTGGATCTTCGTATGTGAATGGGTTTAATCCGATTGATTCTGCATCATTTGGATCTATAATGTGATATTTCATACCAAAGTTTTTAGCAACATCTTTCATATGAGAGATTGATTCATAATCTGGTGCCATGTATGTAATACCAAGGTTTTTGTAAATTGATTTTTCACCATCATAGTGGTAAAGAAGTTTTGAAAAATATGATTTAAATAATTTTTCTTTTTCTGCTATTGGTGAAATCATATTTAAACTAAAGTTTTCATTTATATGTTCATTAGAATAAGGACAATTTAAATATGCTATATTTGTTTTTAATGCTGTATATCCTAATTCTTTTGCTGTTTCTCTAAAGAAGAATTTCTTTTCTATATCTCTTGCAATCATTGGTTCGAACATCATTGAAGTTTTTCCTGAACCAGATACACCAACGATTAATGTTGATTCAAATCTTCTAGCTTCTGGTGTAGCGATTGCTTTACCTGTTTCGTTATCTTTACATAGGAACATTTCACAAGTATAAGGTCCAGTTCCTGCTGATTTGTCTGATAAGTCAATTCCTTTGTAATCCCAAATAGATTCTTTAATAAATAATGTATCATCAACTGTTGTATATAACCATTTAAATAATGGGAAGAATGTACATACAGGAATATACCAACCAAATGCTGAGAAAGCAGGTTTTATTAAATCCATAAATGTTGTTATTATGTATGAATAATTTGGAACAGAGAATAACAATAACCATCCTAATTGATTACACCATTGTACTAACATTGATATTGCTACTATATAAAGTACAACTGCATAAATATAGAAGAAATATGTTTTTGTGTATTTGTCTGTTGCAAATTTAGATGCAAAAGAAAAGTGGAATGCAAAAATAGGGCATGCCAAAGCTAAGGTGTACTTAATTGGTCCCCAATAATCCACTGACAAACCAGAAAACATTATAAGTAAAATTTCAGTTATTCTATCTATAACGATATAGATAGAAAGTAATGTAAGTATGTATGTAACAAATGTATTTCTGTCTGTTTTTAATTTCTTTAAAAATATATCTATATACTTCAATACCATAATTAACAAATCCTTTTTTCATAAAATTATACACATATATTATCTAACAAAATTGGAAAAAAATCAAGCTTTTTTGCCAAAAAAAGCTGATTTCCCTAAGAAAATTGAATTTTTTTATGACGAATATAAAAAAAGAATGATAATACAATTAATTAAATAGAGTAGGAGGATAGTTTGAAAATTCGAAAATCAAATTTTATTAATGGTATATTATCTCTTTTCATTTCTCAAATTTTAATAAAAATTTTTGGAATAATGTACAGCATTTATATGACAAATAAAGCTGGATTTGGAGATTCAGGAAATGCAATTTATATGAGCGGATATCAAATATATGCTTTACTATTAACTGTTTCTTCAATTGGAGTTCCAAATGCAATTTCAAAAATGATTTCAGAAAAGAAAGCAATAAAAGATTCGGTAAATGCTGATAGAATATTTAAAATTTCAATATTTTTATTTTCGATAATTGGATGCATTGGAAGTATAATTCTTTATATTTTTTCTGATTTTATTTCTATATATATATTAGAAATTCCAGAAACAAGTTTGAGTTTAAAAGTATTGGCACCAGCAATATTTTTTGTTTCAATAAATTCTGCTTTTAAAGGTTATTTTAATGGAATAAATAAAATTCATATAACTGCTAAAACTCAGTTTTATGAACAGGTTTATAAATCAATTTTAACAATTTTATTGCTAGAAATTTTTTCTAGAATTTCTAATAATAATATAGAAGTAATGGCAAGTGTTGCAAATTTTGCTACAACAATTGCAACATGCTTTAGTTTAATATATATAATGAAAAAGTATAAAGAAGAAAATTATACTAATAATATAGAGAAGAATTATTATCCAAAAGAAAATTTAAAAGAGATAGTAAAAAAGGTTCTTGTAATAGCAATACCTATGACTTTAAATGCGATATTATCATCTTTTGGAAAAAATGTGGATTCTGTTACTATTGTTAGAATATTAAAAGATATTATTGGAGAAGAAAATGCAATAAGAAAATACGGTATAATAAGTTCTAAAATAGATATATTAATATCAGTACCACTTGCGTTTAATGCATCTATAAGTACAGCATTAATTCCTGAAATCGCAAGTTTAAAAAATAAAAATGATATAGACGGAATAGTAAGAAAAATTGAATTTTCTATATTAATAACATTGATGTTAGGAATTCCATATGTTTTTGGTTTGTTTAGTTATTCTAATAAAATTTTTGCATTATTATTTCCAAATGCGAGTGAGGGGGATAAATTATTAAAGATTGCGGCATTTGGTGTTATATTTTCAATGTTAACTCAAACTATAAATGCAATTTTGCAAGGGCTTGGAAAAAATAAAATACCAGTGTATGCATCCTTTTGGGGAATTATATTAAAAGTGTTTTTCAATATTGTGTTATTACCAATAGAAGGTATTTATGAAAAAGGAGCAATAATTTCAAATATAATTTCAAATTTTTCTTCTTTTATAATTGTGTATTTTATATTAATAAGAAATTTTGATATAAAAATTAAATTTTTATCATTATCAACGACTCCAATTTTTAGTAGTATAATAATGATAAAATTTTCATTATTTATAAATGAATTATTATTAAAAAATAAAATAAATAATAATTTTTCAACACTAATTTCTATAGGTTTTGCAGTGCTTTTATACGGAACTAGCCTATTTGTAATGAAAATGTTAAAAAACATCATAAACCACCAAAGACTTGAAAATACTGGGTTTTTAAAAGTGAAAACCTTGAAAAACTTGAAAAATAAGGAAAAAATTTTAAAAAAATAAAAAAAAAGAAGGATTTAAGCATATTTTGGCGAATAAAAATATTGTAGAACAAAAAAATTGATTTCTACATAACACTAAAATCTATTAGGAGGTAATTTTAAAATGAACAAAGCTGAATTAATCGCAGCAATCGCTGCAAAAACAGGAAACACAAAAAAAGCTGCAGAAGAATTTGTAAACGCTTTTGTTAGCACAGTAA
>JAZQTI010000065.1:0-13285 GCA_045630665.1 Candidatus Scatovivens sp. | reverse complement strand
GCTCTTGCAATTTTTGATGCTCTTTCGATATCATTACTTGCTCCTGTAGAAATGTCTCCTAAAACTAAAGCTTCAGCAACTCTACCACCTAATAATGATATAATTTGTTCTTCCATTTCTGATTTACTCATAAATGATCTATCTTCTGATGGTCTATACATTGTATATCCACCAGCCATTCCTCTAGGAATAATAGAAATTTGATGTACATCATCTTGTGTTTCTAAAAATCTACTAGCAACAGCATGACCTGCTTCGTGAAAAGCAACCAATCTTTTTTCTTTATCACTTATTACTCTTGATTTTTTCTCTGGTCCCATTGTTACTTTAACCATAGCATCTTCTATTTCAAGCATTCCTATTTCTGTTTTATCTCTTCTTGCTGCTAAAAGTGCTGCTTCATTTAATACGTTTTCTAAATCAGCTCCAACAAATCCTGCTGTATTTTTTGCTATTGTTCCTAAATCAACATCGTCAGCTAATTTTTTCTTTCTTGCATGTACTTTTAAGATTTCTTCTCTTGCTTTAACATCAGGTGTTCCTACTACTATTTGTCTATCAAATCTTCCTGCTCTTAATAAAGCTTTATCTAATACGTCTGGTCTATTTGTAGCAGCTAGTACTATAACACCTTCATTTGCTGCGAAACCATCCATTTCAACAAGTAATTGGTTTAATGTTTGTTCTCTTTCATCATGTCCTCCACCAAGACCTGCACCTCTTTGACGTCCTACAGCATCAATCTCGTCTATAAATATAATACATGGAGCATTCTTTTTTGCTTGTTCAAATAAATCTCTTACTCTTGATGCACCAACACCAACAAACATTTCTACGAAGTCAGAACCACTTATAATAAAGAATGGTACTCCAGCTTCTCCTGCAACAGCTTTTGCAAGTAATGTTTTACCTGTACCTGGATGACCAACAAGTAAAACACCTTTTGGAATTCTAGCTCCCATATCTGTGAATTTTTTTGGTGATTTTAAGAAGTCTACTATTTCTGATAATTCTTCTTTTTCTTCATCAATACCAGCAACATCTTTAAATGTTACTTTTGTTTTTGGATCAGTTGTATTTAACATTCTAGCTTTACTTTTTCCAAAGCTCATAGATTTATTTCCATTTTGATTTGGATTCATAAGTAATAACCAGAAAATTAAAAATACTATTAATATAATAAATGGAGAGAATGCACTAAGAACTGCCATTAATATTGACTCTTCTTCTTGTGTGAATTCAATTTGTCCACTTACAATGTTTTCTGATATTTGTTCCATAAATGAATCTAAACTTGGTATAATAACTTCTTTCATTTCAGCAGCTTTACCTGTAGACTCATTTCCTTTTAATGTTACATATGCAGTTTTTGAATCTGAAGAAAGTTCTATTGTTGTTACTTCACCTGTTGTTACTTTATTTAATAATTCAGAATAACTCATTTGGTAATTTGAATTATTAAATGCTGCATTTAGTAAAACAACAAAAATCATTCCTGCGATTATCCATACTGCTAATGTTTTAATTCCATTTTTCAAAACTTTTTTCCTCCTGTTTTAGATTTCAAGACACCAACCTTAAGTGGCAAGCCTTTCCATCAAAATAACTATTACTTGGATAAAATATAGCATAGCAATTTTTCAATTGCAATAGGTTTTTTCAAAAGAAATATGTCTGTAACATTTGGTTTTTCAAGCTCTTTACGGAAGCTTATTTTAGACCAATTATATATATTTTTTTATTTTTGATTACAATTTTAGTTTTTTTGTTTGGAGTTAAAAATTTATTACCAATATTGTTGTTACAAAGTTTAATTATATCTTCAATATGTATTTTTTCTATACCTTTTGTTGTTCCAAAAATTTTATTAATTGAGTACATTATCAATCTCTTTTGAATAGCTCTATTTTCTTCATTAAATTTTTTTAAATCTAATGTAATTGTAGCCTCTTTTTCCACATTATATACATTTTCTGTGACATTTTTTTCTTCTAAACAAATCTCTTTATATGCTTTTTCTGTTTGTAAATCTAAATAATTTAAATCATCTTTTGCTATTTCAGATAACCTTGTTATTGCTTCTAAAATATTTGGATTCAATTCTTCTTTTACATAGGGAATAGCTATATTTCTGATTTTATTTCTTGTATAAATATTTTCATCATTAGATTCGTCATGTCTTGGATTTAATTTTTCTTTTTCACAGTAATTTTCAATCTCTTCCCTTTCAATTTCTATTAATGGTCTAATATAATTATCAAGTTTAGCTTCAATTCCTTTTAATCCGCTTAATCCTGACCCTCTAATTATATTCATTATAATAGTTTCTACATTATCATTACTATTATGAGCAATTGCAATTTTATTAGAATTTGTTTTAGCTAAAATTTCATCAAAAAAATTGTATCTTATAATTCTTCCTGTTTCTTCCAACCCTCTTTTTTCTTTTTCTGCAATTTCTTTAATATTAGTGTGTAGCACAAAGTATTGAATATTATTTTTTTCACAATATTCAATAACATATTTTTCGTCTAGTTTAGCATTTTCTCTTAAACCATGATTAATATGTGCGACTACAATTTCAAAATCAAATACTTTTTCTTGTTTAAAAGATTTTAAAATATTTAGCATTGTAATAGAATCTGGTCCACCAGAAACTCCGCAAACTATTCTATCCCCATCATTTATCAAATTATATTTTTTTACAGTTTCTAAAACTTTTTCTTTTAACATATTTTCTCCTTTTATATTTTAATAAAATATAACTTTCTCTTTAAACAAAAAGCACTAGAAATAAATTCACCCTAATAATTAGAATAAATTTCAATTTTTCTAGCGCCCCATTTTTATTTTATTTAAGGTTCTTCAAAATATCTTCTTTCTAAGTTTGCAAACTTAGTATAATTTGGAAGCCAAGCCAAATCAACTGTACCTGTTGAACCTCCTCTATGTTTTGCTAAAATAATTTCAGCAACATTTTTCTTTTCACTATCTTCATTATAATAATCATCTCTATATAAGAAAATTACAATGTCAGCATCTTGCTCTATAGATCCTGACTCTCTTAAGTCAGAAAGCATTGGCCTTTTGTCATCTCTTTTTTCAACACTACGAGATAATTGTGATAAGGCAATTACTGGAATATTAAGTTCTTTTGCAAGTATTTTTAAAGATCTACTAATTTCAGCAATTTCTTGCTCACGACTTGAATTTTTCCCACCACTACCTTGAATTAATTGTAAGTAGTCTATTACGACTAATCCTATATCTTTTTCTATTTTTAACTTTCTACATTTTGCACGTATTTCCATTATTGAAATACCTGCCGTATCATCTATATAAATAGGCGCTTCTGAAAGTCTTCCTAAAGTTGAGGCAAGTTTTACCCAATCATCATCTTCAAGCTGTCCAGATCTTACTTTGTTGCTATCTATCATTGCTTCACTACACAAAATTCTGTTACCAACTTGATCTTTAGACATCTCCAAGTTGAATATAGCAACACCTTTTCCACTTTGAAGAGCCACATTTGTTGCTATATTTATAGCAAATGCAGATTTTCCCATTGCTGGTCTTGCTGCAACAATTAATAAATCTGAATCATGTAATCCTGATGTTTTTAAATCTAAATCCGCAAATCCAGTAGATGTTCCACTTAATTGTCCTTTTTGATTACATAGTTCTTCTAATTTAGCAAATGTTTCAACTAAAACATCTTTAATAGCTGTATAGCCTTTAGTGTTTTTCTTTTGAGTTAAATCAAACACTCTTTTTTCAGCCATATCCATTATTCTATCAACTTCTTCTGTTTCATCATATCCTAAAGATATTAATTCATTTGCTGTTGATATTAAGCTTCTCATCATTGCTTTTTCTTCAACTATTTTTATATATTTATCTACGTTCGCAGTTGTTGGAACTCTTTCAGGAAGACTTGCTAAATACTCTAACCCTCCAACTCTTTCAAAGTTTCCCGCTTCTATTAATTCAGCTTTTACAGTTATAATATCTATTGGTTCGCTTTTAGCATATAAACTTACTATTGCTGCAAATATTGCTCTGTTATCTTCTCTATAAAAAGAATCTTCTTTTAAAAGTTCTAATGCACTAAAAACAGCTTCTTTATCTGTTAGCATAGATCCTAATACAGCTTGTTCAGCTTCTATATCATGTGGTGGTACTTTTCCTAACTCCATAATACATCCCTCTTTTAAACAATTATTGTTTTGGCACTATCATAACTTGTACACTTGCCATTACACCTTCGTTTAATTTTATATCAACTCTCGTAACTCCAGCTACTTTTATTGTTTCTGACAATAATACTTTTTTCTTATCTACGTCTATATTAAAATCTTTTTTCAAAGCTTCAGCTATTTCTTTTGCTGTAACTCCTCCAAACAACTTACCATTTTCACCAGCTTTAACTTCTATTTTTACTGTTATTTTTTTCATTCTTTCAGCTATTTCTTTTGCTTCTTTTAAATCTTCACCTTTTCTGTAAGCAACAGATTCATTTTTTGCTTTTAGGTTGTTCATGTTTCCAGTATCAGCAGGAACTGCTAATCCTTTTGGTAATAAGAAATTTCTTGCATATCCATCAGCTGCATTAATAACTTGATCTTTTTTTCCTACACCTTTTACATCTTGTTTTAAAATAACTTTCATATCATGAATCTCCCTTCATTTTTTTTATTATAAATTCGCTAATGTATTTTATAACATTTTCCATCAAATTTCAAGCTATATTTAGGTTTTCTTGAGTTTATATATAAAAAAGAAGCAATGTTTTTATTGCTTCTTTTTTATATTATTCTGATTCTAATAAATATTCATTGATTCTTATAATAAGTTCATCTTTTGCATCTTCAAGTGAAAATCCTTCTAGTTGTGCACCTGCTAATGTAATATGACCTCCACCACCCAATTTTTCTAATATTAGTTGAACATTTATATCTCCTATTGAACGTCCACTAATACATATTTTATCATTCATTTTAGCCATTACAAAAGATGCTGTTATATCACTTATAGTTAATAATTCATCTGCTGCTTTTGCACATATTAGATTTGCATTTTCATCCTCTTCTTCAAAAACAGCAACTGCAATTGTATCATTGTGTATTTCTACATTTCTTACAATACTTGCAATTATGTTATAACTTTCTAAATCTGCTTGGAACCATTTTTTTACCCTTATTATATCAACACCATATTTTCTTAAATAAGCTGCTGCTTCAAAAGTTCTAACACCTGTTTTAAATGTAAAATCTTTTGTATCAACCATAATTCCACCATATAAACTTTCAGCTTCTAATAAGCTTAATGTTATATCTTCTTTAGCATACTGTATAATTTCAGTTACTAACTCTGCTGTTGATGAAGCATAAACTTCATGGAATGATATTAAAGCATTTTCAATATAATCTGGTGCTTTTCTATGGTGATCTATAATTATTTTTCTATCAATTTTTTCTAATAGTTCTGGAAATTCCACATATGATGTTTTATGAGTATCAACAATAACTAACACTGTTTTTTCTGTTACTAACTCTATTGCTTCTTCTTCGTTTACAATAACATCAAAATATTCTTCTTCAGTTTTTATTTTATCTAAAAACTTACCTAAAGATTTTCCTGTTGGTTCTGAAGCTATATAGCATTTTTTACCTAATGTTTTTGAAAATCTATATATACCTAATGCGGAACCAAAAGCATCAATATCTATATTTCTATGTCCCATTACAATAACATTTTCTGATTCATTGATGATCCTAGCTATAGATTGAGATATTGTTCTTGCTTTTACTTTAGTTCTTTTTTCAACCTCTAAAGTTTTTCCACCATAGAACTTATATTTTCCATCTTTTCTAACAATCGCTTGGTCTCCACCTCTACCTAAAACAATATCTAATGCAGCTAATGCTGATTTGTATTTTTCATAGTTATTATTTCCATCAGCAGAGATTGCAATACTTAATGTTATTTGAACTCTCATATCTAATTCTATATTTTTTATTCTATCTAGAATATTGAATTTTTCTTTTTCAAATTCAGCTAAATATTGTTGTTCAAAAACATATATAAAATAATCTCTTTCTGTTTTTATTATTAATCCACCAGTACTTGTAACCCAATCAATAATTTCTCTTTCTATTTTTGCTAATAATTCTATTTTCTTTTCTGGTAGAATTCTTTGCATAATATCTTCATAGTTATCAATTATTGCAATACCAATACAAGGTCTTGTTTTTACAAAAGAATCAAATAATTCATTGTATTTTGTTTCATTTATAAAATACAATGATAAAATATATTCTTTTTGTTTTCTTTTATCTCTTCTTTTTGTTTTAACAACACTACCTTTTATTTTATATATCTTTTTATCTATATTAAATTGTTTTGTTATTTCTATATTAGACTCATTATTTTTTTCTATGTCTAGTTTAATTTCTTTAACAATTGGGTTTAAATAAGTCGCAATATCTATATTTTGGAATTCAGTAACAAATTTTCTACTTCTCCAAATAATATTTCCATTTGTTTCAATTAGAACAAGTGGTATTGGACTGTTTATTAAGTTTCCTTTTGACGCTGTATCTACGTCTGATGTAACATCTTTAATGTGATTTTCAATTTCTGTCTTTTTCTTTCCTGTAACCCAAAGTGTATATATTATAGTAAGAGTGTATAGTACAATTGATGGTATAATCCATCTTAAATTATATATACAAAGTGAGATACATAAAAAGCCAATTATTATTATATATATTATGTTTTTGCTTGTAAGTTTATCTAATATTTTACCATTTGAATTTGGCATAAAATCTCCTTAATTTACATAAAAATACATATTAATTATAATATAAAAACGCCTTTTTGTCAAATCAAAGGCGCTTTACAACTACATTTTATCTACTTTCTTCTCTTTCGGCCATTATTTTTTTGAATTCTTTACTCTTTAAGTAAATTTCTAAATCGAATGGCACGAAGCTTTCTATCATTTCTTGTTTTGCTTCTCCTGTAAATAACTCATTTCTTCTAGTATATATTTTAACAAAATATTCTTTTAATCTTTTATCATCTTCAGACCCTCTTTTTACTTGAGTCATAATAGATTTATAGTTTTGATACTTACCAAATACTTGAGTTATAATTCTGTTTGGTTCAGAGTTATCATATTGTGCTAAAAATTTCTTTGGAGAAACAAATTCTACACAAGTTCTAAATTGTTTAATTTTTTCTCTATCACTTCTATGCGGAATATCAAATTCTTTAAATCCTTTACCCGCCATTTCACTATGAGCTGCATATCCATAGTTACCTTCTAGATGTTCATGTTGACTTTGAAGTTGCATTTCTATTTTTCCAAAAGGTGTATCTAAATATACAAAGTCTGATACATAACCATTTTTTGTTCTTTTTTGTTTCTCGCTATCTGGACAGATTTTTATTCCAAATTTTTTTATTAGCTCAGAGTTTTCAAATATTGAATAAACTTGTTTTTTTAATATTGCTAAGTCTAATTTATCATGTATTCTCCCCGAGAAATCTTCTGCTAGTTCTAAAAAGTCAATTATTTCTACATCTTGTGGCGTAATTGGTTCTTTCATAGCAGATAAATCTGTTTGCGTTAAATCGCTTTCTATTACTGATTGAGTAAGCTCATATGCCATTTTTATTTGTTCTGGTGTATTAAGTTTTTTAGTAATTTTTTGATCTTTCGCCATAGAATCTACAATCATAAAATATTTTTCCGGAACATTATCTCTAATCTTTTCCATCATATCATCATATTTTTTCAATAAATTTGTAGCTCCTGGATCTATCAAACTTTTAATTCTATTTATTATTAATATACAATTTAAATAATATTCTTCTTTAGTAGAATTATTATTATAACTATAAGAATTTGGTTCTACTCCTGAAAACTCTGCATTTGTTATTCTTAATTTATATTTTTGCATAGATCCTAATAATGCATAATTTCTTTTTTGTTCTTCAATTAGTTCATTTATTTCTGGATCATTAGAGAAAAAAGTTGGTGTTCTATTGCATGCTACAATTGTCATAGCAAACATATCTGTTAAATCTTCTTTTAATCTACATTGTGGTTCATCAAAAGAATTTTTTTCATACACACTTTTATCCGCTCTAGATAAATGATCAAGTACCTTGTCAAATGCACTTTTAGCAGATTTAATTCTATATGGTACTCTAATGTCAAAGTTTTCATATGCTTTATGATATTCAAGCATCAATGCAGCAATAAAATTATTAAAATAATTTTGTGTGCTTTTTTCGTTAAACTTTTTAACATTTTTTTGGTATTCAGTTATAAGGCCTCTAAGGAAACCTAATGTTTCTTTAGAAGCAGATGACAAATCTATTCCTAGTTTCTCTAGAATTTCTTTTCCCATATTACACCTCTTTTTTCATTATGTCATATGTTATAATACCATATTTTTAGTCTTATGTAAAGTACATGCAAAATCTATACTTCTATTATACTAAATAATAAAATTCTTTCAACAAAAAAAGAAAACATTATTAAATAATGTTTTCTTTTTTTATTATTACTATTTTCTTATTGTTAAATTAACTGTTTTTTCAGTTTCTGTGTATGAATCAAATAATGTTATTGTTACTTTTCCTGGAGCTATACCTGTTACAATACCATCTGGACTAACAGTTGCTATTGTTTCATCACTAGATGTATAAGTTAATGTATCCATATATGCATCTGATGGTGTTACTTTTAACTTTAATTGTAAATCTTTATTAACTCTTATTGTACTATTTGTTGATGTAAAAGACATTGATTTTATTGGTGTGATTACTTTTATATCTGCTGCAGCTTCTGCTTTTCCATATGTAGCTTTTATTGTTACTTTTCCATCTTCCACTGGTACAATTTCATTATTCTCGTTAATTTTTGCAATATTTTCATCTGAAGATTCTAAAACAACTCCCTCAGTTTGTTCTACACCGTCTACTTTTACAATTACTTTGCACACATCCTCTTCATCTTGTGAAGACAAATATGCTTTTTCTAGTTCTAATGAAATGACTGGTATTACTTCTTCTGGCTCAGTTTCTAATGATACTAAAGAATATTCCCCAATATGACCTTTATTTAACACTAAATATAATGCTGCACCAGCAACTAGAAAAAATATTATAATTGATATAACTAAACTCTTTTTCATTTGCAAATTCTCCTCTTATTATACATATATCTTTTTTTAAACTTTAAATATTATATACTATCTCTTTTTTTTAATCAATACTTTAATATTTTTTCATCCCTAAAAAGCATGTAGTCCGCTTCTATAAAGCATTTGCTTTTTATTACATTTATTGACAAATATCTTATTTTGTAATATCATATTAGTTGAGCGATTTATTTTTACAATATAGAAAGGAGTTATTTATGAAAAATACTATTGATTTACACACACACACAGTAAAATCTGATGGAACATTTACACCAAACGAATTATTAAAATTAGCAGAAGAAAAAAATCTATCTGTTCTAGCAATAACAGATCATGAAAGTGTTGATGCTTATTACGATATGGACAGATCTTTATTTAGTGGAAAAATCATCCCAGGAATTGAACTTAGAACAAGTTGTTTCGGTATTGCAATAGAATTACTTGGCTATGGTTTTGATATTGACAAAATGAAAGAAACAATAAAAAAATACCATTATAAAAATGGTACTGAATTAGATGAATATATGATTCATCTTGCCTATGAACAGTATAGTCAAAGAGGCGTTATTTTAGATGAAGATTTTATCGAAAACTATGATCCCCAAACATCACCTAGACTTTCAAAATATATTGAAGCAACAATAAAAAAATATCCAGAAAATAGTAGTTTTCTATCTACCCTACCAGCAGGAAAAAGCTTCTTTAGATATTGTATGACTAACCCTAATAGTCCTTTATTCTTAGATTTATCAACTGCCTTCCCAAGTGTAGCAGAACTAATCTCTGCAATAAAAGAATGTAATGGATTAGTATCAATACCACACATATATGAATATAAAGAACATGCAGAAAATATTTTAAATAATCTTTTAGAAAATTACGATATCGATATGATTGAATGCTACTATTCTACATTTACACAAGATCAAACAAATCATTTATTAGAGATAGCTCAAAAACATAATAAATTTATCTCTGGAGGTAGTGATTTTCATGGTACAATTAGACCTTCCGTTTCTTTAGGAGAAGGAACTAACGAAAATCTAACAATTCCAGAAGAATATATAAATTCTTGGATTCCAAAATTAAAAAATATAATCTAAATACAAAAACCTATTTGATTAAAGTCAAATAGGTCTTATTTTTTTATAAATATTTTTTTATCACTTCGGTGTTAAACATGAATAATTCTTTTCTATCACTCGTTAACTCAATAAGTTCATTTTTTAATTGTTTAGTGGGATTAAGTTTATATCTTGCTCTTGTTAAATTTATTTTATTTGCCAAATTCATTTTCGCAATATCCATTAATGCAATATAATCTACATTATTACTCATATTATTCACCTCTTACCTTTTGTTTTTCAAACTCTGTTTTAATAAGTTCTAGTTTATCTAATTGTTCTTTTTCTCCAAATTTCACAAGAGTAGCTTTTATTCCTTCATATTTATCTGGGAATTCAGCCATAGTTCTTTTTAGTGATATTTTTTGTCCTTCATCAAATGCTTGAACTGGTGATACTGATGGAGATTGGCTCTTTGAATATATCTTTGTTGGTAAAGAATTAACACCATCTCCTCTAATATATATATTAATGTCGTCAAATATTCCTAATTTGTCAAGCTCTCCAATGTTTGCTCTCATTTTTGGTATTGCTTGTGGATTAAGTCTTGTATTTCGTCTACATTCCCCATCTTTTTCTAAATAATAGCAATATCTTGTTAACATTGAAATATTACCTTCTACCTCAGGAACTGATAACACAGACATTTCTGTAGTATATCCATGTTTTCTTAAATCTATAGCATTATCAATAAAAGCCTTTGGATCTTGAAGGGCTGATTCTAATATAATATTGTACCCTCCTTGTTTGGCTCTTTTTATTATTTCTTGAATTATTTGAGCTATATATGGATTTAATATTAAGAACTCTTCTCTTTCTGTATGCTCACTATGTATTTTTGCATATCTTTCTGCAGGATATTTGGTTCTCAACTCATCTTGATCTATTATTATAGCATTTCCATCTAACTCTTTATTTCTTTTACTTACTAATCCGCTTTTTCCTGCACCAGCTTGACCACCAACTAATACAAATGTAGGATTTTCTGTTGGTCTAACTGTTAATGCAAGTTCTGCAAAAATTGAGTCTGCATTTTCTCTCAACTCTTCTTCTGTTAATGCGTATTCTTTTCTTTTTTTATCAACATCAAACGCCATATATAAATCTCCATTTCAAATTTTATTTTTAAAAGATGAGAGACAGAGAAAGTGTAAAAAATCTTATACATTCTCTCTCTGCCTCTCGGAATGCTGTCAGTCAATCTGCTGCAGGATAGATTTGAGGTACTCATTCTCAGTCTGCAGTGCCTTATAGCTACGGAGTATTTCATCCAAGCTTTTGATGGCAGCAGTGGTAGAGACTTTTTTCATCTTTTCCTCAGAACGAGGAGTATAGATGGATTCGCACTCCAGTCCACCCTCATCATTGATTGCCTTACCGGCCAGATCCTGACCATAGAAGATAGCGTCGATCTTATGACCAGTCATGTTCATAACCTTCTGGTTAGCAACAGTCTTGTCATTGGTCTCGACCAGAATAACCCCGTCAACGCCTCTGAGATGCTGCATGATGTACATGCGAGTTCTCTCGTTCTGTCTCGGATGTTTCTGCTTGTTCTTCCATACCTGCTCGTCAGAGTTAACTCCAACGATAACAGTCTCGCACTGACTTCTTGCGATGTCTACGAGTTCCAAATGACCCGGATGAACCAGATCAAAAGTGCCAGGAACGTAGCCAACCTTAAATCTCTTGGAAGAAACTTCATCAACAACCGGCAGAATCCGATTAAAAGTGTCCTCTCCAACAATTTCGCAAACATAGTTTACTCTCTTGATGGAAGAAGCAAGAAGCATTCTGTCTTCCAAAGACTTCATCGGCTGACGACCATGTTCGGCAGCGAATGTAGCGTCATCAGGAATCACGATTGCAATATCACTTTCATGACAAGAATCGATAGCCTGACACAGCTTCACAGTGATAAACTCACACGGGCTAAAGATGTATCCAAATTCCAACATGTTAAGCACTCCCTTCAAATTTTTGTGTCATCACTAGATACACCTCTATTATACCACTTTTTATTGGTTTATGTCAACTTTTTGACTATTTATATACGTTTCATTGGTCTTATTTTAGTCCACTTTTCTGGTTCTTCTATTACTTTTTTGGCAATATCATCTATATCATATTCTGAAACTTCATTTATTATTTTTTCTACTAATTCTCTTGATAATAATTTTAATTCTTCATTTTCTTTAAAAAATACTTGATTTTTTACCTTTTCTGGTAATGTTACTTTATATTTTTCCATTAATCCTTTATTTAATAAATCATAGTCATTATATATATCTTTAGAAAATGTATCTATGTATTTGTTATAAAATAAATAATCAGTAAATAAATGTAAAAAATATCCTCTTTTAAAGCTTGTATTTAGCTCATTTTCTTTTAAGAAATCAACTAAATTCGCTTGTGAGCTTGATGGTCCATAATGTGTTTCTGACTTATCTTTTACACTATCCGGAAATATAACTCCTTCAATAAATTCATTGTAATCTTCTTTAACTTCATTATGTTTTCTTAAATATTCTTCTGCAACTGATAAATGTATAACATAACCTGGCATATCTTACCTCCTTAAATGCTTTATATTGGTATAAATTTTCAATTTAATTTCTAAAATATTATAATATAACTATTCTTTTTTTTCAAGAACTCCATTTTATAAGGTTTTGCTGCATTCTAATTATCATTCCTTAAAAAATAAAAAGGTGAAAACTTTAAAGTTTCCACCTTTTATTTTATAAATTATTCTGCAGTTGTCTCTTCTACATTTTCTTCAACTTCATCTTCTACTGTTGATCTTTTTTCTGTATTAATTCTAATGTTTTGGTAACGTTTTAATCCTGTTCCTGTAGGAATTAATTTACCTAAGATAACATTTTCTTTTAATCCCATCAAGTTATCAACTTTTCCTTTAATAGCTGCTTCTGTTAATACTTT
>JAZQTI010000064.1:0-3371 GCA_045630665.1 Candidatus Scatovivens sp. | reverse complement strand
TTTAATTCTCTTCCTCTAAATCTTACAGTAAATTTTACCTTATTACCAGCTTCTAAAAAGCTTCTGGCATTTTTACTTTTGAATGTAAAATCATGTTCACCAATGTTTGGTGTAACTCTTATCTCTTTTAACTCAACAGCTTTTTGATTTTTTCTAGACTCTTTTTCTTTTTTAGCTTGCTCAAATTTGTATTTTCCATAGTTCATTAATTTACAAACTACTGGTTTTGCATTTGGCGCAACTAAAACTAAGTCTAAATTTGCTTCTTCAGCAAGGTCTAAAGCCTTTTCAATAGGAACAACTCCTATTTTTTCTCCTTCAGCACCTATTAGTTGGACTTCTTTTTCTTTTATTTGTCCATTGATTGGCAATTCTTGTTTTATAGTAAAACACCTCCCAAAAAAAAATTTGACTTATTTTAAAAAGTCAAATCCACATACTAATTCATTATAATATAATTATTAAACTTGAATTTTAACCTTATGCTCTTAACTTAAGATAAGGTGAGAAGTGGATGCTTCTTCTTAAAACATTAATATATTACTACTTTTTTCTTTAGTTGTCAAGCATTTATTGTATTTTTTCAATAAATTTATTATATTTATATAAATTATAAATTTATAAATGAAAAATTATTTTAATAGATTAATAAAATTGAAATTCAATTATTTCTCATTTTCATATTTATTATAAATTATAAAAATGGATTTAGCAGAAAATTCTCTCCGCTAAATCCAAATGTTTATATTGTCTTTCACAAGTGTACCAAATTTTCAAATAGTTCTTTCCAATTTTGTCTTGGTCTAAAATGCCTATACAGCCTTCTTAAGACTTTTTGATGATTTTTCCAATCATCAATGCACTCATCCATACCATACAGTGCAGAACATTTCCTATCCTTTTTGGGAATAAGAAGTTTTGCTCCTAACGGTCTTTCTTCATAGGACAAAGCGCATCCTGTTGAGGTAAGCTTCACACATAAATCATCTGCTTCAACTTCCTCTAACTTGGCTGCCTGACCAGTTCCACTTGTTCTGATACGCATAACATAAAAATAAGGATCATCAACCTTTATTTGGCGTAATGCCGATTGGCAAAGTTCACTCGAAAACCTAACTACAGAAATGTATTTTTTGGCTTTCATAGTTTTCTTTAACGCATTATAGGTCAAATCCGGAAAATCACTCGGTGCGAAATGACAAGGTGCTTTCAAACAACACCGTCCTCCACATTTCGTACAAATCTCCTTATCTTCATTTTTCTGTTTAGCATATACTTCCAATACCTTTTGGCGGTAGTTTTCGGGATGATGAATCAGTTCTTCAATAATCTTTTCAAATTCATTTTCAACTTTTTCATCACCATATACTAACTTCAAGGTTTCCCGACTAACATCCATTTACGTAATTGCACCTCCAAAAGTACACCTCAAAAGACTTCTTTAGTATTTTATCACAGATTTTTCTAAAAATCAATTATGTAAACAAAGTGTATTCTATTTAATTACTTTTTTCAAAATAAAAAAAAACTGCCAATAAATGGCAGCTATTTTATTTATTATACTTTCTTTCCAAATAGTGAAAATATTTTATCTTTTAATTTTTGGAAAAAGCCTTTTTCTTCTTGAGAACTTGTTGGCAAGTTTGTTTCAGGTGCTGGAGTTTGAACTTCTTGCACGTGATCTGTATAGTCTTGTATATCATTTGTTTCTGTATATTGACTATATCTTTGAACTACTCTTGGTTTTGTAAAATCTTCTTTTTCTTCTAAATCTTCTTCTGAATTTACAACAGTTGCAGAAGCATTGTCAAATAATTTTTCAACACTATATTTTTCACGCATTTGTTGTTCTAATCTTTCTTGATTTTGAAGCATTAAACCATATAATTCTTTTTTTCTTTCTTCATCTTCACACCAATATTTCAAGTGAAATAAAGCAAGTATTTCTAATGTGTATCTTTTTAGACCTTGCTTTTGTAATGGTACATAAGGATCTACCTTAACTTCATGGTTAGGATCTTTATATTCACTAAAGAATCTACGCATTTTTTCTGGTACCATTTCTCTATATTTTTCATTCATATGATTTATTATATAATCTACTTCTGCATAAGCACGTATGTCATCTAATGTAATTACAACACTCATTTGTAATCCTCCAATATCTTTTGTATTCTATCTTTCTACATTATCTTTATTAACTTCTTGTCCGATTTCAGCTTTTCCATTTTCTAAAACTTCATTTACTATTTCTTCAGCTGTTCTAGAATCTTTTTCTAATGCTTTTTGTTGTTCACTAACTTTTTGCCCTGCTTCAATTGTTGCATTAAGATTAGTGCTTTTAGCATTTTCTAGAGATGCAGCAAGTAATGCTGATTCTTCTTTTGATGTTACAACTGTTTCAGCAGAATATTTTGCTATTAAAATTAATCTTTCTGTAACAGCTTCCATTTTTTCTTCGCCAATCCAACCAGCAAATGTATATGTCATTAAATTTGTAGGTGCTTTTGTTGGTGTTTCACCTTTATAAGTTACTTTTTTTCCTTCTTCTACCATTTGTCTGTCTAGTACGGTGATTTTGTCGTCATCTAAAAAAATTACCTCATATTGTTCCAATTGCTGTACCTCCTATTTATCCTTTGTATTTTTTATCATTATAATTATATTCTTATTACTTTTTTTTTGCAAGTATTTTTATAATACATTTTCAATACATTTTTAATACATAAACTATTTATTTTTCCAATAAAAAAAGATACGGCTTTTAGTCGTATCCTTTTATATGAATTCATATATTATTTATATATAATTCTTATTTTTTATTTACTAAATCTTTTAATGCTTTTCCAGCTTTGAATACTGGAGCTTTTGATGCTGGTATTTTGATTTCTTCTTTAGTTTGTGGGTTTCTTCCTTTTCTAGCAGCTCTTTTTCTTACTTCAAAAGATCCAAATCCAACTAATTGAACTTTGTCACCTTTTTCTAAAGATTCTGTTACTGTGCTAACAAAAGCGTTTACAAATTCTTCTGCAGCTTTTTTTGTGTTTCCTGTTTTTGCAGCTATTGCTGCGATTAATTCAGCTTTGTTCATTTTAAAATTACCTCCTAATAGATTTTAGTGTTATGTAGAAATCACGTTTTTTGGTTCTACAATATTTCTATTCGCCAAAATATGCTTAAATCCTTCTTTTTTTTTATTTTTTTAAAATTTTTTTCCTATTTTTCAAGGTTTTTCTGTTCTATTTTTCACCAACCCCTTTATTTTCAAAGCTTTCAACGAAATCTTCTTTTTTTATCATTTTTATAACAAGCACATTAATTATGTATATTATTATTGCAATTACTATAGATATCATATTTATAACCATTTC
>JAZQTI010000063.1:0-2858 GCA_045630665.1 Candidatus Scatovivens sp. | reverse complement strand
AAAGAGATTTGATTTATATTGAAATAAAAATATGTATATGATATAAAAATTTTAAGAGATTTTTAAAATTTTTTGTAAATTTTGAAACCAAATGGCACTTTGATTTGTATTATTAGTAGATGGGAGGTCAAAATGCAAAAGGAAATATATTTAAAACAAAAAATAGAAGAATATGCAGATATGGTTTACAGAATAGCCTTAACAAGGTGTCAAAGTATTGAAAATGCAGAAGATATTTTTCAAGAAGTTTTTTTGAGATTTAGTGAAAAGAATCCTAAATTTGAGAATCATGAACATGAAAAAGCATGGTTTATAAGAGTTACTATAAATCTAACCAAAAATATTAAAGATTCTGCATGGAATAAAAGAGTAGTAAGATTAGATGAAAATATAGAATTTTCTACTAAAGAAGAACAAGATATTTATGGCTTTGTTTGTGAGTTGCCTCAAAATTACAGAACAGTAATATATTTATTATATTATGAAGGCTATAAAGTAAATGAAATTGCAAACTTAATGAGCAAACCAGAAGGTACAATAAAAATTTGGCTTTATAGAGCAAGAGAAATTTTAAAAGAAAAAATCGAAGGAGGATTTGAAAATGAATAATAAGGAAAATTATAAAAAAGCTGTAGATCAAATTCATGCAAGTGATGAGTTAAAAGAAAAAGCTTTTGAAAATGCCAAATATGCAAAATCAAATAACTATACATATTTGAGAATTTTATCTACATGTGCTGTTTTCTTTATAGTATTTTTAGTTGGATTTTCATATTTTAATGGAGATATTGAAAATCTTCCAGGAGAAGTTCCTGTAGCAAAAGAAGAGTTTGAACAAAAAATAGAACTAGCTAATGCTGAACTTCCTAGATTTGAAAGTATGGAACAATTAAAATCTGTTTTAAAAGAAAGTAATAGAGGATTTTATGATTCAGATATGTATCTAATGTCTGATATGGTAGTTACAGATAGTATGGCTACAAATTCAGCTGTTTCAAAAGGAGAAGAGGTTGCTGAGTTGGAAAGTGCTGTTTCTGATTATTCAACAACAAATACCCAAGAAGAAAATGTAGATGAAGCAGATATTGTAAAAACAGATGGAGAATATATTTATTATGTTTCAAATAATAAGGTATTTATAGTTAAAGCTGATAATTTAGAAGTTGTTTCAGAAATTTATTTATCTACAGAAAAAGAAACACTTCGTATTTCAGAAATATATATAAAAGAAAATAAACTTGTGATTTTAGGAAATGGCTATCTATTACAAGAACCTGAAATTTCAAGTGAAAATAAAGAAGATTCTGTTAGAGTAAATAGTATAGGTGTTGCAAAAGCTTTTGTGTTTAATATAGAGGATAAAGCTAATCCAGAAAAACTAAGAGAAGTATCTTTAGAAGGAAGATATATGGATTCTAGAATGGTAGAAGATAATCTATATTTAATTAGTAGAAAAACAGCATATTGGTATGACGGAGTAGAAGATTATACAATACTTCCAGCATTAGGGGATTCAGTTACTTCAAATGAAATAAAAAGAGTTGATTGTACAGATATTATATATTTTGAAGGAACAGATGATAGCTCATTTATGATAGTTGGTGGATTTAATATAAATAGTGATGAAGAAGTTTCAGTAGAAACATTTTTTGGAGCTGGAGAACAAATATATGCTAGTGAAAATAATTTATATTTAACACAAACAAATTATGAAGATTATGTTTATAATACAACAATTTACAAATTCAAATTAAACAATTCAAGAATTGAATTATTGGCAAAAGGAACTGTAAACGGCAATGTAAATGATCAATTTTCTATGGATGAATATGATGGAAATTTAAGAATTGCAACAACTTCAGTTATTGTTTTAGAACCAGAAAAAACAGAAGAATATTCACCAGGAATAATGCGAACAACAATAGCTAAAACAACAACAGTAAATAACTTATATGTATTAAATGAAAATCTAGAAGAAATTGGTAGACTTGAAGATTTAGCACCAGACGAAAAAATTTATTCAGCAAGATTTATAGGAGATGTTGGATATATTGTAACATTTAAACAAATAGATCCATTATTTGTTATAGATTTATCTGATCCAATAAATCCTACAGTTAAAGGAGAATTAAAAATTCCTGGATACAGTTCATATTTACATCCATATGATGAAACTCATATAATTGGAATTGGATACAACACTGAAGAAAATAGATATGGTGGAACAGTAAATACAACAATGAAAATGTCAATGTTTGATGTTTCGGATTTAGAAAACCCACAAGAGATTTTTAATGTTGATATAGGAACTGATTATGCATATTCAGAAATAACATATAACCATAAAGTTTTATTATATAAAAAATCAGAAAACTTAATTGGTTTTCCAGTAACAACAAGATCAAATGACTATTATAATTCAGAAAATGGATTTATGATATTTAGAATAGATTTAGAAAATAATGAATTTGCTGAATATGGTAAAATAATGCTTTATGGTTATAAGTTACTTCTGAACTTGCATAATCTGTTCCAATATCTACAGAAAAAATTTCTTGTGGATTTTCTAAATCAGAAACATCAAACATCGACATTTTCATTGTAGAGTTTGTTATTCCACCATAGCCATTATCTTTTGTATTGTAACCTATTCCAATTATATGGTTTTCATCATATGGATGTAAATATGAACTGTATCCAGGAATTTTTAATTCACCTTTTACACTTGGATTTGTAGGATCAGATAAATCTATTACAAATAATGGATCTATTTCTTTAAATGTAACTATATATCCAATTTTCCCAATAAATCTTACTGAATAGATTTTTTCTTCTTCAGCTAGATTTTCTATTTTTCC
>JAZQTI010000062.1:0-5913 GCA_045630665.1 Candidatus Scatovivens sp. | reverse complement strand
AAAAAAGCACCTTCTATAGAAGATGCGAAAACTAATTTCAGTTTCTAACACACTAGAAACTCGTCATGAGTTTCTGTGTAAAAAAGACTAGAATTTTATTCTAGTCTTTTTGGATAAGCAAATTTTAATTTGATTACCTTTTTTTATACATAACAAGTTCTGGGTTTTCACCATTTTTTTCATAAGTACATACAAGAAGAAAATCCATATTAGCTACAATTCCAAAACATCTATCTCCTCCAAACTCACATTCAAGCTGACTACCAAGATATGATGCTTTATCATCTAGAAATTTAACTATATCTCCATTTGGAAGTCTATATTCAAGATTTACAAAACTACCTGGTAATACATTCAAATTTTCTATCTTTGGTAATCCTTCAATACCTAAAAGTGTGTTAAATTCATCGATAATCTGTTTTTTAAATTCTTCAAACATTTCAATACCACCAATTTTTATATATTGTTTCCAAAAATCCAATGTAAAATCTCCATCTGCATAACACCATTGACAATACTCTTCATTAAAATTACCATTAGTTTCCTTGCTAATATTACAATCTTCAAGATTCATACCACAACATTTACATACAAGTTGTTGAGGGGAACCTAAAAGAGTATTTATAGATACATCAAAAAACTTTGATAAAAGTTTTAAAGTTTCAATGTTTGGTATTGTTTCACCATTTTCCCAGCGCGAAACAGCTTGACGAGTAACAAAAACTTTTTCTGCTAGTTCTTCTTGTGATAATCCTTTTTTTGTTCTTAAATCTAATATAATATCTTTTGTTTCCATATAATTATCCCTCCATTTATATTATAATGTTTGAATAATTAAACAACAAGCAACGCTTTGTTGCTATTAGTTATACAAATTGTAATTTGTTTATCTTAAATTATTAATCTCTTTTTGTAAATTAGCTAAAAATTTTCCAGCATGAGCGCCATCCATTTGAGTATGATGATATTGAAAGGAAAGTGTTAGATAATACTTAAATAATTTCTTTTTATATTTTCCCCAAATTATAAATGGATTATTAAATATACCACTATTCATTCCTACTGCACCATCAAGTTCTGTATCAATAATTGCAGAAGTACCAATTACCATACTATCTGTTAAATCTCTATCTATACAAGTTTGAGCAACCTCTTGAGTATATTTTAAGTAATCTTCATTATATTTTTTTAAGTCATCATTATATAAAATATCACACGAACTAACTTCGCCATCTTTATTTTTTACAATAGTATTTACAGCAATAGTATCATATTGAATTAATTTATTTCCTACTGGAAGCATATAAAATTCTTCAATAGTTGATGCTGATTTTCCTATACAATAATCTAATAACATATTAAATTTTAATTTACTCTTTTTACTTTTTTTAATAAGTGGTGTAACATCTAATGTTTTGAAAAATGTTACCATTGGATTTGGAGCTTTCATCCATAATTCATAAGCTTTTGCTCTTTTTGTTTCTTTAGGATTTATTTCTTTCATTTTATTTTAAACCTTTCTATAAATTGTAATTTGTTAATTTATTAAATAATATTAACTAATAAAATTATACTTCCTATCAATGCTAATACTATACCTGTAATCCTATTTAATACTTCAGGTTCAGCTGTATTTGCATACTTTGCTGCCACTCTTGCAAATATAAGAGTTGATAATACACAGAATATAAGTGTTGTTATATCAGGAATTCCACCTATTGAAAAGTGACTTATCGCTCCTGTTAATGCTGTGAATGTCATTATAAGTACACTAGTTCCTACAGCTGTTTTTAATTCATATCCAAGCACACTTGTAAGAATCAATAACATCATCATTCCTCCACCGGCGCCTATAAAACCACAAATAAATCCTATTATACTACCACAAATTATTGATTGAATAATTCTTTTCTTTTTAGAAATAGATTCCATTTTTTCTTTTGTTGTCATTACTGGTTTTACTATGAATTTAATTCCTAAAAGCAATGTCATAAATACTGAAAAATTCCCCATTACTGTATTAGGAACAATACTTGCAATATAGCTACCTATTAATGTAAAACAAAGAACAGATATCATCATTATTATTCCATTTTTCAAATCAATATTTTTATTTTTCCAATATTGTATCGTACTTACCGCACTTGCCAATATATCACTAGCTAATGCGATTCCAACAGCTTGGTAGGCTGGCATATTTAAAAAGGTAATTATAATAGGACTTATTACAGCCGCTGCACTCATTCCCGCAAAGCCTGTTCCTAATCCAGCTCCTATACCAGCTATAAAAGACACTATAAATTTATATAATATATCCATATTTATCTCACTTTCAAATTACTATTTATCTAACAAATCACAAAATTGTAATTTGTATTATTGTTTCTTAGTTAATTTTAATATCTTTAATGGATTATTTTGTTCATAAGTAACAATAACTGAATCTCCTATGTTAACACTATCATTACTCCAATATATAAATTTACTTCTTTCATATTTTCTATCATTAACAGTATATTCAATTCTAACTTTATAAGGAAATGTAGCTCCATCAAGTGGAGAGGTTCTAAAATTTTTCTTATTAATTTTTATCCACCATAATTTATTTATTTTAATTATTCTTCCATCTACATTATTTTTTTCTTTCATATAAATTTTCTCCATTAAATAAATTGTAATTTATCTAACAAATCAGTGATAACTTTTTATCTAATTTCAGGCATAAATCCAATTAATCCTTGCTCTACAAGCTTTCTAGATTGATATTCACATTCTTGCCATAGATTACAGTCATAAGCAAAATTATCTTTAATAAAATCTCTTCTTTCTTCAATTGCTTTTTTTATAAATGGTCTTAATTCAGCATCAAGAGGTATATCTTTATTTCTTCCAAAGTAATCAAAATGACTATAAGAATATTTTTTACGATACGCTTGAATATCTCTACTTATACAACTGAAACATCGAATTGCTAAGAAAAATTGTTGAGGAGTTCCATAAAGCATTTTTTTGATTGCTGAAATCAATTCAGATTCAATTTCAGAAGATTTGGTTTCTACGTATATTTTTTCAAGAGCACTTATGATTGCATGTTCTAATATAGTGCCTGGAGATTGCATGCCATACCATTTATTATTGCCAGCTAACCACATTTCTCCATTGTTGTTATATACATAGGAATCATCCGCAGATAAAAGTTTATACAATTCATTTCTTTCTAACGCAAGTTTTGTAATTTCATAAAATCTATTAATATTCTGATTATTTGATATCATTCTTTCTATTTCACCAATTTTTAATTTCAAATCATCCATATGAAATTCTCCTTTTAATTATTTATATTAACATTTCAAAAAAAGTATATTATACTTTTTATTTTAAATAAATTACTAGTTATCGATTAGATATTATCACAAAGAGGGGAGATATTCAATAAAAGAGATTTTATAAGTGTTATTTTTACACAACCTAATAACATCATGAAAGATTAATAAATATTTAAATATAAACAAAAACGTCCGTAAAGGCACACAAAAATCTAGTAGAGATACAGGTTTTTATTTTTTTATTGAGATATTTTCTTAGCTATGATAAAATTTTGTATATAAAACAAAGGAGACAGAAAATATGAGAAAAAAATTTGTTATATTTTTTTGTTTTTTATTTATTTGTATAACAGTTATTTTATCAATATTTGTAATTAAATATAAAAATGCAGTGATGTTTTTGGTTGAAAAAGACATGCCTAAAACTGTTTTTTATGCAGAAGACTTTGGATTTGAAGATATAAAAAGTAATACGGATTTTGACAATGATGGAATTGATGATTACACAGATATATTAGAAGGTGCAAAAATAGAAGCAGATAATAAGCCAGAATATAAAGATGGTTATTATCAAGGTGGATATCCACCAGATACAGAAGGTGTGTGCTCTGATGTTATATGGAGATCATTGAAAAATGCAGGATATTCATTAAAAGATATGATTGATAAAGATATAAAAGAAAATTTGGATAATTATCCGAGAGTTGATGGAAAACCAGATCCAAATATTGATTTTAGAAGAGTAAAAAATTTAAAAGTATATTTTGAAAAAAATCATATTTCTTTAACAATTGATTTATCTAAAGTAGAAGAATGGATGCCAGGAGATATTGTTATTTTCCAATCAAGTAATCAAGATCATATAGGAATAATTTCAAATAAAAGAAACCAGAATGGATTACCATATATAATTCATAATGCTGGTCAGCCAAATAGAGAAGAAGATGGATTGGAATTTTATAATGAAGTGGCTTGGCCAATAACTGGTCATTATAGATTAAAAGATATTAATAGTTCTAATTAAATATAAGAGTTTATTATAAGGAGCAAAAAATGAATTTAGAAAAAGCAATAGAATTTATGAAACAAAAACATGGAAATCAAAAAAGAAAACAAGGAACACCATATTATACACATCCTCTAGCAGTTGCTGAATTGTTAAAACAAAAAGGATTTTCAGAAGAATATCAATTAGCCGGATTGTTTCATGATTTATTAGAAGATACAGATGCAACAAGAGATGAAATAATTAGTTTATCAAATGAAAAAGTTTTTGAAGCTGTTGATTTAGTTACTAAATATCCAGGTTATAAAATGTCTGAATATATAGCCAATATAAAATCTAATGAAATTGCTAGAGCTGTTAAAATTGCAGATAGAATTCATAATTTGTCTGAATCGTCAAAAGCAGATTCTAAGTTTCAAGCTAAATATATTAGAGAAACAAAACAATGGTATGTTGGATTGGCTAGAGGAACTGTATTTGAAGAAGATTTAAATAGAGAACTTTTAAATTTAATAAATATGTATGAAAAATCAGATCTAGAAAGATAATGGTAATTATATGAAAGTATTAAACAGTTTTTTAAAAATATTTATTATATTATTTATTATAGTAATTCCAGTATGTTTGATTTTATACAATATTTTTGAAGGTTTTTTAGGTTGTTATTTAATTGTTAATAATAACGATATAAAATTAGAAAAATTATTGTCTGAAAATAATATAGATTATAATACTGCAAAAATAATTTTTTTGGATACAACTTCTGGAGATGGCGAACATATGACTATAATAAATAAAAATTTTTCAATTAAAAATAAATGGATATCTGTTGATGAAAATGAAATAATAGAATATGTAGAAAAAAATGGAATAGATGTATATGATGTTGTTACTAAGATTAATTATATATATATATTGGCAATAGCAGTAATAATCTTCTTTAAAAAGCTTTTTGAAAACATAGATATGTTTAGTAAATTCAAAGAAAGAGATAATTAATAAAAATATTAAAAAAAAATAGAAAATAAGTATTGACAAGTTGGAATTTTACCGTTATAATAAGTCATGTGCTTGAGAGAACAATGCATATGGGCAGGTGGTCGAGTGGTTAATGGCACCAGACTGTAAATCTGGCCGCGAGAGCGTACGATGGTTCGAATCCATCTCTGCCCACCATTAAAATTTAAATAAAAAAAGTGTTGACAAACTAAATTTTATGTAGTAAAATAAATTTCGTCAACTAGTTAAACGGTCGCTTAGCTCAGCTGGGAGAGCATCTGCCTTACAAGCAGGAGGTCATTGGTTCGATCCCAATAGCGACCACCACTTATTTGGCCTGGTAGTTCAGTTGGTTAGAATGCCGCCCTGTCACGGCGGAGGTCGACGGTTCGAGCCCGTTCCAGGTCGCCAAAATATCTAGTATAAAACTAGATATTTTTTATATAAGGCTCGATAGCTCAGTTGGTAGAGCAGGGGACTGAAAATCCCCGTGTCAGTGGTTCGATTCCACTTCGAGCCACCACTAAAAGATAGCAGTATTTACTTTAAAGTAGGTATTGTTATTTTTTTTTTGCTTAAAAA
>JAZQTI010000061.1:0-15912 GCA_045630665.1 Candidatus Scatovivens sp. | reverse complement strand
CAAGGTAGAATTAATTAATGATCTACCTGAAGGTGAAGTTATTTCTTTCTATAAACAAGGTGATTTTACAGATTTATGTAGAGGACCTCACGTTCCAAATACAGGAGTTATAAAAGCTGTAAAATTATTGACATCTTCAGGCGCTTATTGGAGAGGTGATGAAAAAAATAAAATGCTTCAAAGAATTTATGGTATTTCATTCCCAAAAGCAAGTGAACTTGAAGAATATTTAAATATGCTAGAAGAAGCTAAAAAAAGAGATCACACGAAATTAGGTAAAGAATTAGATCTATTCTTTTTTGATGAAACTGCTCCAGGTATGGCTTATTGGATGCCAAAAGGATTTAAAATGATGAACATTTTAATTGATCTTTGGAGAAAAGAACACGAAAAAAGAGGATATATGGAATTCTCTGGACCACAATTAAATAGCAGTGAACTTTGGAAAACATCAGGACACTGGGATCATTATAAAGAAGATATGTTTGTTTTAGAAGATTCAGATGGAAAAGAACAAGCATTAAAACCAATGAACTGTCCAAATGCTATAAAAATATATGCTTCAAAATTAAGAAGTTATAAAGATTTACCATTAAGATTTAGTGATATAGATGTTATTCATAGAAATGAAAAATCAGGACAATTAAATGGATTATTTAGAGTTAGAATGTTCCGTCAAGATGACGCACATAACTTTATTACACAAGATCAAATTGGTTCTGAAATTAAAGATATAATCGAAATTGCAAAATACTTATATGGAATATTCAATTTAGATTTCGAATTAACATTATCTACAAGACCAGATGATTTTATGGGTGACATAGAATTATGGAATGAAGCTGAAAGCAATTTAAGAGAAGTATTAGATGAATTATGTGGAAAAGATCAATATAGAATTAATGAAGGTGATGGTGCTTTCTATGGTCCAAAAATTGATATTAAAATGAAAGACTGTTTAGGAAGAGAATGGCAAATGGGAACAGTACAAGTAGACTTCCAATTACCATTAAGATTTAACTTATCATATATTGATTCAAATGGAGATAAGAAAACTCCAATATTAATCCATAGAGCATTATTTGGTTCTTTTGAAAGATTTATTGGAATTATTACAGAACATTTTGCAGGAGCATTCCCAGCTTGGCTTGCACCAGTACAAGTAAAAGTTCTTCCAATTTCAGATAACCAAAAAGAATATGCTTCTCAAGTTGCGGAAAAATTAAGCTCAAATGGAATAAGAGTAGAATTAGATGATAGACAAGAAAAAATAGGATATAAAATTCGTGAAGCTCAACTTTCTAAAGTACCATATATGTTAATAATTGGAGAAAAAGAAGTTCAAGCAAATGCTGTTGGTGTAAGAGCTAGAAAAGAAGGCGATATTGGAGCAATGCCAATAGACGAATTTATTTCAAAACTTCAAGAAGAAATAAAATCATTTAACTAATTTATATAAAGAGTATGTAATTTGCATACTCTTTTTTTATTTATTTATAAAAATACTTGCAATTTAAAAATTATATGTTATAATTCTACTTACGCGAAAGAAGCTAGGCATCTATTGCATTATTGTAAATAGATGTCTTTTTATTTTTTAGATAATTAAAATATAGACGGACTTTTAATTTGCATAGTGTAAAATTTAAAAAGTCCGTTGCTTTTTGCGTGTTATAACATTTTTATTAAACAAAATACATTATATTTTTCTAACTGAAAGTTCTGATTTCAAAAATTTAATTGATTTGAAATCGGATATCTATTTTAAACAAGGAGGATTTTAAATGGACGAAAAAGAATTTTTAAGAGAAAAAGAAAAGTTAAAGGAGGTAACAGAAAAGCTAAAAAAAGAAGAGAAAGTCATTGAGAATAATTTAAGTTCCACATCAAAAAATTATGAAAAAGATTCTTATGTAAGAGCACAGCTGGTTTATGTGGGAAATAAAAAATTACAGGATTTAAAGAAAATCAAAGGAAAACCTTATTTTGCAAGAATTGATTTTACAGCAAAAGGTGAAAAATTAGAAAAACTTTACATTGGGAAATTATCGATTTTAGATAGTGAATCTCAAAAACCTATAATAATTGACTGGAGAGCTCCTATTTCAAATTTATATTATGATGGTAGAATAGGAGAATCAAGCTACGAATCACCTGGGGGAAAAGTAGATGGTGATATTTCTTTAAAAAGGCAATACTTTATTGAAGATGGAGAACTTTTAAAATATTCAGATATTGATTTAAAAGCAAATGATGAATTACTTCAAGTAGCATTAGAAGAAAAGGCTGATGACAGATTAAAAAATATAGTTGCTACAATACAAGGGGAACAAAATGACATAATAAGAGCTGATATGAACAAAGCTCTTATTGTACAAGGAGTTGCTGGGAGTGGAAAAACGACAATTGCACTTCATAGAATAGCATACTTAATTTATAATTATGAAAAAGAATTTAATCCAGAAGATTTTATGATAATTGCTCCAAATAAATTCTTTTTAAACTACATTTCAAATGTTCTTCCAGATTTGGGAGTTGAAAACGTAAAACAATATACATTTGAAGATTTAGCTTATGAAATAATTGGTAAAAAATTAAAAATATCAGATAGTAATGAAAAGCTTGTAACAATTGTAAATCAAGAATTTGATGATATAAATCATGGGGATATAAATACTATAATTAAAGAATCAAAACTCAAATCTTCAATTGATTTTAAAAATGTTGTTGATGGTTTTTTGAAAGAATTAGAAGAAAATTATTTACCAAAAAAAGATTTTGTTTTAGAAAATGTTAGAATAATGAGATATGAAAATATCCAAAAGTTATTTATAGAAACTTATAAAGATTTAGATTTTGAAAAAAGAATAAATGAAGTTAAAAAACATATTTTTTCAAAAATAAAAAATAATAAACAAATTATTGAAAAAACTATAGTTGCCAAAAGAACTGCTGATATAAAAAATATGCTTAAAGATGAAACATTATCAGAAGAACAGCAAAGAGAAGAAAGAATAAAAATTTTTGAAGAAACAGAAAGTGTATTGAAAAAATTAGATAAAGAAGATATTAAAATTGTTGATTTTTATTTTAATGAAATAAATAAAAAAGATGCAATTGAACATTATAAAGATTTTATAGAAAATTATATTTTTGAAAAAATAGATGATGAAATAGTTGCTAGTTATTTGGTTAGAAATACTATGAGAAACTTAAATAATAATGAAGTAACTTTTGAAGATTTAGCTCCTATTATTTATATTCATTATAAAATATATGGTACAAAAGTAAAATCAAAATTAAGACATGTTATAGTTGATGAGGCACAAGATTATGGTGAATTTCAATTTAGTACTTTAAAAACGATTTTAAGAAGTAATTCAATGACAATACTTGGTGACATAGCACAAGGGGTTCATTCATATAGAGGGATTGAAAATTGGAAAAAATTCATTGATGTTGAATTTCCAGAAGGAGATGTTGTTTATACAACTTTAGAAAAGACATATAGAACAACAAAAGATATAATGTATAAAGCTAATGAAGTTATAGACAAACTTCCAGAATTTGAAAAACAATTTATTGTAAAAGGTGAACCAGTAATAGATAGAAAAGATTCTATACATATAAAACAATTTTCAAATGAAGATGAGACTATATATGCATGTCTTGAAAAAATTGAAGAATATCTTTCAAAAGGATTTAAATCAATTGCTATAATTGGAAAAGATATAAAAGAATGCAAGATGATTAAAAAGAAAATTGAAAAATATAATAAAAATATAAAACTTATACAAAGCAAAGATTCTGAATACCATGCTGGAATTTCAATAGTTCCATCATATTTGGCGAAAGGTTTAGAGTTTGATAGTGTAATTTTATTTAATGTAAATGATGAAAAATATAAAAATACTACATTAGATATTAAATTATTATATGTAGCAATAACCAGAGCAATGAGTAAATTGGATATATTTTACACTGGTAAAATGGCGGAAATAATTGAAAAATAGCACATTTTTGAATTTGCAAATAAAGGTGAATTTGAAAAAGTTCACATAATATGGTATAATTGAAGTACAGTTTTCGTTTGTCATACGAAATTAAACAAAATGACAAAAAATATATTTTTCCCTATATACTAATAATTGAATTACATCTGGAGGTAAATACAATGGGAATGAACTTTGGTAGAGATAATAATATGATGGAAATCCTGGCTGCGGTTAAAGAAATGAACAAAGATCTGGGCAACCAGAATCTGCAAAACTGGTGGGAAGGCAAGTATCGCTACTATCTGGAATATTTCTTCAAGAAGAGCGGTGCAGACACCTGCAAATTCGATTCTTTCGAAATCGCAGCAATCCTGGCATTTTCCATGAAGCACGGCTTTGAGAATAGAACGGAGTATTCTAGAATGCAGAAATGTATCAGCGATTTCCTGGTTAACCCCTTCAGCTGCACTGTCAGAAAGATTGCTATCGATGATGGCAAATTCGAGTATGTATGTGAAAGCAAGGAAATGCTACAGCCTCTCGAGGTATCCTATGAAGTGGGCTGCGCAAGAGCTGCCGAGACCATCGATATCCTTGAGAAGTATGTGTACTTTAGTGCAAAGATTTCCGAGCTGGAAAAGCTAATCGCAGAGTTTAAAAAGCTCTACGAGAAGTATAGCAATCTCTAAACCAAATACCCCTGGCGATTCACGCCGGGGGTTATTCATTTTGTAAATAAAAAAATTATCTAACAATTGATAATTTAAAATATATGTGATATACTGTGCATGAATTCTCAAGAAAGAAGGGAGTAAATAAAGTGGAAAAACTAGCAAAAGGCGAATTACAAAAGAAATTAGATTACTTAAATTTAGACTTAGAACAAATACCAGATGAAGTATTAGAATATCAACCACTTAATTTTAATGTTTCTAGATTAAATAATGATAAAGATCATAGAATATTTCGTTTTGTACCAATAGACAAAATAGATATTCTTATAACACCATGTCTTAGAACAGAACCATTAAAAGATAAATATTCAAAGGCTATACCTTTACATAAATATATTCTTCCATCAGACAATGAAGAAGATATTGAAAAATATACAACATTTTTAAAAATGCTAGACACAGTTTCTATAAGTGAAATTGAAAATGTAGCTACCCTTCAAAAAGAATTAGAAAAGAAAGAACCATTTAAGGTAAAATATAATAAAGATCATTTATGGCAAATATATTATTCAGAAGCTACAGGAAGATTCTTTATGCTTGTATGTAGCAAAGAAAAAACATTTGCAGAATTTTTCTACTTGTTAAAAGCAAAATTAGAATTTGCAGGAAGTAGAGCAAGAGTAGCACCAAAAATTTATGTGCCAATAAATGCAATGAATTATTCAGAAGAATTTTTAAATAGAAATGAAATTGCTGATTTAGAAAATTATTTATGGTTATTTACTAAAAATTGGGCGTTAACTTTTGAAGTTTATGGAAGGACAAATACATTATCATTACAAATTTTTGGTGAAACAGTAGTATATGATGATGTTAAAAGCAGTTACAAAGTAAAATTAACAAACAGAGAAGAAGCTGTTAAATTCTATAAATTATTAAAAGCTTTATTTATAATGCAAACAGAAATTAAAAACCATTTTAATTTTACAACAAAAATAGATAGCAATAATAGTTTAGAATTATATTTAGGTGAGAAAAGACTAACATATGATATAATAACTGAATTTATTAGAAATGAATTTAAAATTGCAGAAGAAGAAATAAGAGTTCAAAACGAAAAAATAAAAGAAATAGAAGAAGAACTTGAAAATATTAAATTTGCAGTTAAAGTAAAAGAAGATGAATATTTAGTTAAACAAAAAGAAATTTCTACATACTTAGAATACAAGAAAACATTTATAGGAAAAGTAAAATATTTCTTTAAATCACCAAAAATAAATAAAAAGATAAAAGAAGAAACAAAAGTAGATGATGCTGTAGAACAAGAAAATAGCAAAACAGTAAACCTAGAACCAATAAATGAAGCATTAAAAGATAAAAAATTCTATACAATAGAAGATTTAGTTACTGTATATTCATTACTTGAAAAAGGCGAAAAAACTTATAAAAATTTAAATCAAGATTTAAAAGCACAAAGATTAAAATTGGAAAATATACTTTCAAAAGTAAAAAATGCCAACTTATACATTGAAGAGATAGACAAACACAGAAAAAGTATATTTGATTTCTGGAAATTCTCTAATAAAGACGAGAAATTAAGCTTAGAAATGGGAAATGAAGCAGAAAAAGAAGAAAACAAAAAAACTTTAAAAAGATCATTTGATTTTAAAAGTGATTTTGAAGACTTGGGTGCAAAAGTTGATACACTTCAAAGAAAGAAATTATCTAGAGAAGAAATGGAAGCATTATTTATTGCAAAAACAGAAGTGTTATATTTGTTAAATATGCTTAGAGAAAATGATTTAAATAAACGTGCTCTAGAAAATACATTGCAAGAATTAAAAGAAGAATTTAATAATAACAGATTACATATAGAAAGTGAAACTTTTGATATATTTGGAAATGTAGATGATGATTCAAGGAAAATAAAATATATTGGAAGCAGAAGTCATAGAGAAAACGAAAAGAGCAAATTTAAAATATTAAATATTAATAAAAAGATTGATGTATTTGATTTTACAGAAAAATTACAAAGTATAATTAGTTATTTAGAAGGTGCAATACCAAAATCAAAAGCAGAATATGATTTTTCATTATATAAAGTTTCTCAAATAACTGAAAAAGTAAAAGAACAATCTTTTGATGTTTATAATTTAAATGTTGAAAAAGCACTTGAAGAATATGCAGATGATGGAGAAGGCGCTTTAAATTTAATTAAATTAAACTTTAAAGAAGGATTACCATTACTATATTATTCAAATATAATATTCTATGACAACAATAATCAAACTTTACCAATAGGAATGGATTTATCTTCAAATGTATTTTTAGATTGCAAAAAATTTGATTTTAAATTAGTTGGAAAAAACAAATTTAGAACAAATAACTATTTTACAGAAAGCAATAATTTAATATTACCAAAATCAAAAGATGTATTTGTATATGAATATGATGTTGATTTAAAAGATAAAACTGTTAAGGAGGAAGAAGAATGATAAATAGAGCTATCATAATAGTTTTAGATAGTCTTGGAGTTGGAGAAACTCCAGATGCTATTGAATATGGAGATGTTGGAAGCAATACTTTAGAAGGTATTTATAACAATATGGAAATGAAACTTCCTAATATGAAAAAATTAGGGTTATACAATATCCAAGGAATAAATATATCAGAAAAAGAAGAAATGCCAATAGGAATTTTTGGAAAAGCTGCAGAAAAAACAAAAGGAAAAAATAGTCCAGTAGGACATTGGGAAATTGCAGGTTTTATAAAAGATGAACCATTTAAAACTTATTATGAGGGTTTTCCTCAAGAATTACTGGATGAAATAGCAAAAAGAGGTGGAATAAAAGGCTTTATATGTAATGAAAAAGGTTCAGGAACAGACTTCTTAAAAAAATACGGTGAAGAAAGTATTGAAAAGAATATGCCGATTGTGTATACATCTGCAGATAGTGTTTTCCAAATTGCAATGCATGAAGACGTAATGCCTGTTGAGAAATTACATGAACTATGTCAAATTGCTAGAAATACAATTGATGAATTAGGTTATGGTATTGGAACTGTAATTGCAAGACCATTTGTTGGAACATGTGGAGATGACTTTAAAAGAACATATAATAGAAAAGATTTTGAAGCAGAAGATTTTGGTAAAACTATGTTAGATGTTTATCAAGAAAACAACAAAAAAGTTTTAGCAATAGGAAAAATAGAAGATTTATTTACAGGAAGAGGAATAAATAGAGCAATTCATACAAGTGGAAATGAAGATGGAATTGAAAAAACAATAGATGCAATAAAAAATGCATCAGAAGATTTAATTTTCACAAACTTAGTAGATTTTGATATGTTATATGGACATAGAAATAATATAGAAGGATATGGAAGAGCTTTAGAATATTTTGATAGTAAATTACCTGAAATAATGGAATGTTTAAAAGAAGATGATATATTAATTTTAACAGCAGACCATGGAAATGATCCAAGTACACCAAGTACAGATCATTCAAGAGAATATATTCCAATATTAGCATATGGAAAAAATTTAAAAAATAATGTCGACCTAGGAATTAGAGAAACATATGCTGATATATCAGCTACAATCCTTGATATAATGGGAATGCCAGCTTTAGAAAACGGAACAAGTTTTAAAGATGAAATAATGTAAATTAAAAAAATTATCTAGACAATCTTAATTTTATATGTTAAGATTGTCTAGGTAAAAATAATATATATGCCCAAGTGGCGGAATTGGCAGACGCACACGACTCAAAATCGTGCGGGAAACCATGCGGGTTCGAGTCCCGCCTCGGGCACCAAAATAGCAGAGAATATAAACTCTGCTATTTTTTTTTAAGATTATAAATATTTGTCTTTTTTTATTTCAATTATGTAAATAAAATATAAAATTTGTTTTAAAAACATATTTCATTCTGGCAAAGATAACAATTGCAAGTATTGTAAAAGAAATAAAAAAATTGTTAAAATTTGACAAAAGTTAAAATAATGGTATAATGTGTATGTTGAAAGGAATCATTTTATGGATAGAGAAAACAGAAAAGTATTGGTATCAGTAAAAGTTTCAACACTATTACTTATATTAATATTAATTATAGCAGTTGTTGCAATAGTAAATTTTATAAAAAATAATTTACCAGAATTACAAAATGTTGCTAATATAAATGAAGGTGTATCTGAAAATAATGAGATACCAACAAGAGTATTAACTCCTCAAATTTCATCAAGAGGAAATGAAGAAGTAAGAGAAGAACATACTACAAAAAATGAAATTAAAGTAGGGGTAATAGAAGAACCAATAATTGAAGAACCAATTATATTACAAGGTGCTGTTGGTCTAATAAATGTAGATTCAGTAGAACATTCAATCGAAGAATCTCAAGAAAATATACCAGAGCCAACAACTCCAATAGAAGAAGTAACAATATCAAGAGATATGGACTTAACAGTTAGGACAGGCTTATCTAGAGAAGACTTTATAACATTAATTTCAGGTGTTGAAGAAGATACAAGCGGTTTCTTTGAAGAAAATGCTGGATTAATTTATGATATATGTGAAAAATATCAAATAAATGAAATATTCTTTTGTGGTTTAATAGCAGGAGAATCAGGATGGAAAATAGCTGATAATCACAGAAGAACATATAATTACATAAGTTTAATGACAAGCAATGGACTTATAAGATATAGTTCAGTTGAAGATGGATTAGAAAAAGCTGCTCAAGCATTACATAATAATTATTTAACAGAAGGTGGTCGTTTTTATCATGGACCAACTTTAGCAGGAGTAAAAACAAGATTTTGTCCTGCATCAAGTACTTGGACAAACCTAATTTATGGTAATATGCAAAGAATATTAAAATAATAAAATATGACGATTAAAAGATAGATTTTAGAATCTATCTTTTTTTATTAAAAAAATAATGGAATTTATTAGAAAAGTTAGCATATAGGAAGTAAAGGGAAGTTGACATAAATGGTAAAAAGGAGTAAAATTAAAGTGTAATGTAAATTACAAATTTGAAGAAAGGATGGACTCTTGCATGGACGAGAATGATCTCGAGACGAAGATTGAAGAATGCAATCAGAAATGTCTCTCATGTATGGACGACTTCCAGAAGGACGGAATCTCATTCTCTTCTGAACTGTGCAGATATTGTCAAAATGGTGCCAAGTTGCATCGATTATTGATCTTGTCTGGCGGCGCGGAGGCTGAGTGGGGGAATCTGGATTGGAATTCCTGCAAATATGAACGTTATTACAATGGGTGACGATGTATTTGCTTGAATTCCAATAAACGCAAATTGCGATGATACATATCATGCTATTTGCGTTTTCTTCATTTTATGGACTATTTTTCTTGGGAAATTAGCTAAAATATGATATAATATATTAACTGTTGATAAAAAACATTAGAAAGGAGGGTATTTTATAATGCGGAGAACAGTTTCATTAATTTATAAAATACTCGTAATTCTCTCATTGTCGACAGGAATTTTTTTAAATGTTATAAACACAACATCTGTCCAAACTATTCTTTCGTACTACACTCTACAGAGCAATATCATTTGCTTAATTGCATTTGTAATTTTTGCTATTATGGAGATGCGGCAAAAGTACTATAAGACCGATATTTACTACTTAATAAAAGGAGCGATAATAATTGCAATTTTAATTACAGCAATTACTTATCGGTGTGCATTAGCTCCAGTAGGTTTCGAAATGGAATCACTCCAAAAGAGTATAGCCAATAAGGAATTTGCTAATTTGTTAGTGCATACTATTTCACCGATATTAGTAGTAATGGATTATTTTTTGTTTGATAAAAAAGGTCATTTTAAGTATTTTTATTCAATCATTTGGTTAGTAATTCCGCTAAATTATATTGTGTATGTGTATACTTATGGCGCGCGTGGAGGAAAATTTTTTAGTATTGGTGGATCCAAGAAATTCGCATACTTCTTTTTGGACTATGAGAAGATAGGATATTCAGGGGTGGCAAAATGGATTGCGTTTATGACAGTGTGTATATTATTTCTGTCTATTGTTCTGATTTTCATTGACAGACGAATGAGAGACAAATTTGAGCCTTAATAGGGCTCTTTTTTGTTGTGACAACTATTTAGAAAAAAATCTAAATAGTTATTGACATTTAAAAACAATAAACATATAATCTATTTAGAAATGTTTCTAAATACTAAAAGGAGTGTGATAAAATGGGAATGTCTGAAACATTAAAAGCAATATCAGATCCAGCAAGAAGAGATATACTTGATATGTTAAAAAAAGGAAAGAAGTCTGCAGGAGAGATTGCTGAACAATTTAATTTAACAGGAGCAACTGTTTCTTATCATCTATCACAACTAAAAAAAGCTGATCTAATAACAGAAAGTAAATATAAGAACTTTATTTATTATGAGCTTAATACATCAGTTTTTGAAGAAGTATTAACATGGATTTATAATTTAGGAGGAATGAACTATGAAAAAAATTAATTGGAATAATTTGATTTTCACTTGTATACTTTGCTTAATGCCAATATGTATAGGACTATATTTTTATGATGAATTACCAGATATTATGGCAATTCACTTTAATATAGAAAACGTTGCAGATAATTTTGGACCTAAAAATTTTGTAATATTTGGATTACCTATAATTATGGCACTATTACAAGCATTTTGTTGTATTATAAGTGATATAAATGAAGCTCAAAAAGGAAAAGCTCCTAAATTAGTAAAAATAACGAAATGGATAATACCATTTTTAACTATAGTTATTTATATGCTAACAATATTAGTTGGTCTGGGAAAAGATGTAAATATAGGGAAAATAATTTCAATAATATTAGGTGTAATGTTTATGATTATGGGAAACTATATGCCAAAAATGACATATGAAGACGCAAAAGGTAATATAAATCCATTACCATCAAATGAAAATACTTTTAAAACAATGATGAGAGTTTTAGGATATACATTTGTTTTCGGAGGATTTGCTACAATGTTAGGAGTACTTGCTTCTAATAAAATTTCTTTCATATTGTTAATGGGAATGTGTTTGTTAGTATTTATTGAAAGTACTTATTTTTCACTAAAAAAAGATTAAAATTTAAGTAATTAATCTTATATAAATATTTTAAAGACAGTAATTGAAATATTACTGTCTTTTTGATATAGTCTATATATGATTTTGTTTTAAAAAGCAAATATTTAAATAAAGATAATTATTATTTTTATTTAAAATATATACGAAAAAGGAGAAAAAATATGAAATTATATGTTGAAAAAAATACTTGGAGTGGATGGGATAGCGAAGAAATACCAGTAAGTGCAAATTATGAATTTGATGTTGATTATGGAAAAGAATATGTAGTAGATGAGATAGAAGCTGATGCAAATCATGAAGCTAAAAAATTTACTTTTACAATAGTAGAAGTTAGAGATAATCATATAGAAATAAAAACAAATGTTAAAATGATAGATACTTCAAAACCAGAAATGGAGGATAGTGAGGGGGATTTCTATTTTGAAATACAAAAAGACGAAACAATTACAATAACAACACCAACACTTGATGAAGGAGATACTTATAAATTTACTTTAAAAGAGGTATAAAATGAGCATAATTGGAATTGATATAGGAACTTCTACAACAAAAATAGTAGAATATAAAAATGAAAATATTGTAAATAAAACAATAATTAGAGATGGTTTTTCGAAAGAAAAATTAGAGCATTTTATAAAAGAAAATAACATAATTCCAGAAAAACTTGTTTTTACTGGCATTGGAGTGAGTAAAATAAATAAAGAAGATTACACTTTACCAGTAGAAATAGTAGATGAGTTTTCAGCAATTGCAAGTGGTGGGTTATATTTAGCTCAAAAAGAAAAAGCTTTAGTTATAAGCGTCGGAACTGGGACTGCATTTATTGAAGTAACAAGCGAAGGTGCAAAACATCTTGGAGGAACTGGTGTTGGAGCTGGAACATTATTTAATATTTGTAGCAAAATGTTAGATATAAAGACTTTTGATGAAATTGTAGAATTTGCTAAAAAAGGCGATGTTGAAAAAATTGATTTAAGAATAAAAGATATTACAACAGAAGAAATTCCTACTTTACCTCTTGATCTAACATTATCTAATTTTGGAAAATTTGACAATGATTCAAAAAAAGAAGATATCGTGATAGGTTTAATAAATATGATTTTTGAAGTTATAGGAATGATGGCTGTTTTTATTACTTCAAAAACAGATATAAAAGAAGCAATTTTAATTGGAAATATTACAGTAATTCCAGGTGTTAGATATGTCCTTGATAGAATTGAAAAAGTTCAAAATATTAAATTTATAGTTCCAGAAAGCCCTGAATATGCAGTAGTATTAGGGGCAATAAAAAAATGTGAATAAATTTTATAAAAAATGTATTGCTTTATTTTGTTATAAATGATATATATTTTTTTGTGTGCAAAATTTTAGGTAAGATATAATTTTGCAAAAATATATAAAAGGAGATTTACTTTGGGAGAATTAACAACACAATACATTGCTTCACAAATCGTTACAATTTTTGTTTATGTTTTTTTATCATTAACATACTGTGTTAAAAACAGAAAATTAATACTAGCATTAAGCTTTACATCAAATTTTTTAAATTCAATTGCATTTATATTATTAGGAGCTTATACAAGTTCTGCAATGTGTGCAATATCAATTTTTAGAGATATAGTTTTTATAATAGATCAAAAAATAAATGGAAAAAGCGATATAATTACTAAAAAAGATTATGCTATATTAGGGATGATATATGGAATTTCAATTATATCAATAATACTTACATTTAAAGGGTTCTGGACTTTATTATATGCAGCAGGATCAATGCTTTATACATATTCAATTTGGCAAAAAAATAATAAGGTATATAGATTTATGGGAATTCCAGTAACACTTTTAGTAATTGTAGATAGTATTTATATAAAATCAGTTTTTGGAGTTTTATTACAAACAGTAGTATTAATTTGCTCTGGAATAGGATATTTTAATAATAGTAAAGAAACAGGAAAAGAAGCAATAGAAAAAATTAAATTACTAGGAATGATGAATAAAGAAGAAACAGCTCAAGAATATGGAGCTTAAAATAAAAAGACTTATGGTAACCATAAGTCTATTTTTATGCAAATGATAAAAATACTAAATTTATATTGATAAAATAATAGATTTATAAGATAATTGTAATATATAATTTATGTACAAAATTATAATTTGTTACAAGAAAGAGAGTAATTATGAAAAAAGTAATAAAAATATTAATAGTAGTACTTATATTAATTTTAGCAATTTTTATTGGAAGAAAAATCTATTATAATGCTGTAGGAGTGAGTCCTCATGAATTATATATTTTTAAAGAAAACTCAGATGAAAAAATAAATGCAAGTATGGGGGCATATCAATGGACGGACAAAGGGGTTACAGTAATTGCGGATGCTATAAGTCCAATAGAAATAGATTATATAAAAGCTTTAGAAGTAAAATCAGATGAAAAAGTTTTATTTTCAGATGATGAATGGACAAATGGAAGTGCTGCATTATTAATTCAAGGGAAAAACCAAGAATTTGCTAATTATTCTATTGAATGTAATGCAGAAGAAAATTATGTTGTTGTACCAGATGTAACTCCAGGAGAATATATTGTTAAAGTAAATTTAGAATCTGAAAAAGGAAAAGTTTGGTATTCTTTTAAATTAAATATAGTTGATTAAAATGGAGAAAATTATGATAAAACTTTTATTACAAACAATCTTTAAATTTGTTTTAGGATTATTAATGGTTGGATTATTATTGTTTTGCCCAGCAGGAACATTTGACTTTTGGAATGCATGGCTATTTATAGGATTACTATTTATACCAATGTTTATTATAGGAATAATTCTACTTTTTAAAAATCCAGGACTATTAGAAAAAAGAATAAATGGAAAAGAAACTGAAAAGGCGCAAAAAATAGTAATATTATTTTCGATATTAATATTTATTTCAGGTTTTTTAGTTGCTGGTTTTGACTTTAAATATGGCTGGTCTAATTTACCAAATGGAATTATAATTACAGGTTCTATTATATTAGTTATTTCGTATTTATTATATGCAGAAGTTATGAGAGAAAATACATTTCTTTCAAGGAGTGTTGAAATACAAGAAAATCAAAAAGTCATAGACACAGGATTGTATGGGATTGTAAGGCATCCAATGTATATGGCAACAAGCATTTTGTTTTTATCATTTCCTATAGTTTTAGGTTCTTTATATAGTTTTATTATTTTTATACCATATCCTTTCATACTAGCTTTTCGTATAAAAAATGAAGAAAAAGTTTTAGAAGAAGGGTTAGAAGGATATAAAGAATATAAAAATAAAGTAAAATATAAAATGATACCATATATTTGGTAAGATTTTATAAAACAGCTTAATTATGTATATACAATTAAGCTGTTTTTTGATAAAATACAAATATTATAAAATTTTAAGGAGAAAATATGAATAGAGAAATTGCGATTAACTTATTAAAAAAATATAATAGTGAAGAATTTCATTTAAGACATGCAATTACAGTAGAACAAGTTATGAAATATTTTGCTAAAGAAAATGGCGAAAATGAAGAATTTTGGGGATTAGTGGGATTATTACATGACGTGGATTATGAAAAATATCCAGAAGAACATTGTAAAAAAGCTCCAGAATTATTAGCAGAAATTAATGCAACTCCAGAAATGGTTCATGCTATTTGTAGTCATGCATATGGAAGTTGTTCTGATGTAAAACCTGAACATGAAATGGAAAAAATATTATTTGCAGTTGATGAATTAACTGGATTAATTTGGGCTGCAGCTAAAATGAGACCTTCACATAGTACAAAAGATATGGAAGTATCAAGCTTAAAAAAGAAATTTAAAGATAAAAAATTTGCTGCGGGGTGTTCTAGAGAAACAATTTCAAAAGGTGCAGAACAATTAGGTTGGGAATTAAATGATTTATTAGAAAAAACAATTCTAGCAATGAGAGAATCAGAAGATATAATTGAAGAAGAAATGAAGGTATTATAAAACTAAAAAGATTAGTAATTTTTACTAATCTTTTATGATTTAAATAAAATTTCAAAAAAATGTTTGCAAAAAAATAAAATAATAGTATAATGTTTTAGTTATTAATAAAATTAAATAATGTGGAGGAAAATA
>JAZQTI010000060.1:0-4436 GCA_045630665.1 Candidatus Scatovivens sp. | reverse complement strand
TGCCATTTGGTATTCCCTCCCTTAAATTAATTCAAAATTTATTTTTTACTTTTACTTACTAATTTTCTTGGACCTTTTCTTGTACGAGCATTTGTTTTTGTTCTTTGTCCTCTTACAGGTAGTCCTCTTCTATGTCTAATTCCTCTATAGCATCCTATTTCTGTAAGTCTTTTAATATTTAAAGCTACTTCTCTTCTTAAGTCACCTTCAACTTTTAAACCTTCCATAGCTTTTCTTAAACTTGCTACTTCATCATCTGTTAAATCTTTTACTCTAGTATCTGGATTAACACCAGCTTCTTTAAGAATTTTTTGAGATGTAGATAATCCTATACCATATATATATGTTAATCCTATCTCAACTCTTTTTTCTCTAGGTAAATCAACTCCTGCTAAACGAGCCATAAATTTTTGCACCTCCATAAATTTTTAACTTTATTTAGTTATTTTGCTGTTTTCATTGGTTGTCATACATAATCAAACCTGAAATGTATCAATATTTATATACAATTATAAATACGATAGTAATCTAATTATTTTTGACATATATATAAACACAAATATGAATATCATTTCTGACAGCCGCTACATATCTGTGTTAATATCTAAATTTGTTTGTATTAATTAGCCTTGTCTTTGTTTATGTTTTGGGTTTTCGCAAATTACTCTAACAACGCCTTTTCTTTTGATTATTTTGCATTTTTCGCAAATTTTTTTAACTGATGGTCTTACTTTCATTTTATTCCCTCCTAAATTATTATTTATCGAGATAAGTTAATTCCCATACAAGTTTTTGCACACACCTAAACTTCTACTTTTAAGGAATGTCCCTTATTTTTTTCAAAACTTTATTTTGCTCTCCAAGTAATTCTTCCTTTTGTTAAATCATATGGTGATAATTCTAGTTTTACTTTGTCACCTGGTAATATTTTAATATAATTCATTCTTAGTTTTCCTGAGATATGAGCTAATACTTGATGCCCATTTTCAAGTTCTACTTTAAAATTAGTATTTGGTAAAGTCTCTACAACTGTTCCTTCAACTTCAATTACATCTTCCTTAGACAAATTTAATCCCCCTTACTTAAAGCGCAAATAAGCCTCTACAAGGCTATTCTTCGCATATTTCACTGCTTTTAGAGCAGTAATCTTAAATATTATAACTGATTTTAGACTTAATGTCAATACTTTTTGTTCTTATTTTTCCAATATTTTTCATAGTTTTCATAAGTTTTTTTAAACTAATATTTTGATCATTTTTTATTGTAATAATGTTAAAACTTTTGGTTCATTTTCAGTTATTAAAATTGTATTTTCATAATGTGCTGCTAAACTACCATCTTGTGTTGCTATTGTCCATCCATCATCAAGTTCCCAAATATCTTGTTTTCCTGCAATTACCATTGGTTCTATACAAATTGTCATACCAGGTTCTAACCTTGGTCCTCTACCAGCTTTGCCAATATTTGGTACTCCTGGTTCTTCATGCATTTCTTTTCCAATTCCATGTCCTTGGAATTCTCTTACTAAATTGAATCCAAAACTTCTTACATATGTTTCAACTGCATGAGATATATCTCCAACTCTATTTCCTGGCTTAGCCATTTTTAATCCTTCAAAGAAAGCTTGTTTTGTAACTTCAGCTAATTCTTTTGCTTCATTAGAACATTTTCCTACTAAAAATGTTCTTGCTGCATCTCCATGGAATCCATTCTTTTTAACTACTAAATCTACGCTTACAACATCACCATCTCTAATAATGATATCTTTTGAAGGAATTCCATGAATAACTACATCATTTATAGAAACACATAATGTTCCAGGAAAATTTGGTACTCCTCTTACTCCACTTGGATATCCTTTTTGCGCTGGTATTCCTCCGTGTTCTCTTATAAATTTATCTGCTAAATTATCTAATTCTAATGTAGACATTCCTGGTCTAATAATTTTTTCTATATACTCATAAGTCATTGCTGTTAATTTACAAGCTTCTTGCATTAATTCAATTTCTCTTTTTGACTTGATTGTTATCATCTTTGATTCCTTTCTAGGTTAGTAATTTTATATTTTTAAATAAAATTGAAGTTACAGCTTTTAATTTTGTATTAATAAAAACAGTAACCTCAAATTTCTTTTGTTTATTTATTTTTTAAGTATGAAATAACATCATTAGCTACTTCATTTTTCATTCTATTTACAGATTTACTTAAAACAGTTGAATATAATGCTCCTGTTTCTTTATAATATCCAGCAACTGGTGCTGTTTCTTTATGATATACTTCTAATCTGTTTTTTGCTTTTTCTAATTTGTCATCATCTCTTTGATAAATTTCTGATCCACATTTATCACATATTCCATCAACTTTTGGTGGATTTAACAAAGTATTATAAATTGCTTTGCATTCTGGGTTTTTGCAAATTCTTCTAGTTGTAATTCTTTCTAGAATTTCTTCTTCTGGTGTTTCTAAGTTAACAACTATATCTATTTTTTTGTTAGATTCTTTTAACATTCTATCTAATTCTTCTGCTTGTTTTACTGTTCTTGGAAATCCGTCTAAAATTAATCCTTGTTCAACATCTTTTTCTGTTAATCTACCAGCAATCATATTTACTGTTATATCATCTGGTACTAAACAACCTTTTGTCATATATTCATTAGCTTTTTTTCCTAGTTCAGTTCCTTCACTAATATTTTTTCTAAAAATATCTCCACTTGATATTGCAGGTATACTAAATTCTTTTGATAAAATTTCTGCAACACTTCCTTTTCCTGAAGCTGGAGCTCCTAACATAATAATAATCATACTTTGTCATCCTTTCTTAAAACGAATTTATTTTATAGGTAATTCCCTAATTTCACACATATATTTTAGTTCATTTTCCCAGATTTGTCAATTGTTTCAGGACAATTAATTACCTTATTTTTAGACACTTTTTTAAAAACAAAAAAGTAGTAAACCATATCTAGTTTACTACTTTTAATCTCATTAATTTTTATGATTTACTATTTCTCTAAGAAACCTTTATAATGTCTCATTACTAATTGAGATTCTAATTGTTGTACTGTTTCTAATGCAACACCAACTACGATAAGAATTGATGTACCACCAAAAGAAATATCTACACTTGAAAATCTTGTAAGCATTGGTAATATAGCAATTAAACTTAAGAAAATTGCTCCAAACCATGTTAATTTTCCAAGTATTGATGTTAAATAATCTGTTGTTGGTTTTCCAGCTCTTATACCTGGAATAAAACCACCATTTTGTTTAATATTTGTAGCTATATCAGCTGGATTAAATGTTGCATAAGTATAGAAGAATGTGAATCCTACTATTAATACTAAATATACAATCGCATTTGCTAGTGAATATCCCCAAGGAACACTTGATGTAGATGTTGCAATTGAGAAATTATATAAACCAGCAATAAATCCTGTTCCACCGATTTTATCTGCTGCAAATATTTGAATCATCATTGCAGGGAATGTCATGAATGATGAAGCAAAGATTACAGGCATTACACCAGCCATTGCTAACTTAAGTGGAATATGTGTATTTTGTCCACCATACATTTTTCTTCCTACAACTTTTTTAGCATATTGTACAGGAACTTTTCTTTCAGCTTGTTGTACAAATACAACACCTGCTACTAAAACTATTGCTCCAACAACTATTGCTAATGAAGTAAGTATACCAACAGTACTAATACCTGTTTCTGTAGCAATTAAGCTCCATAGTGTAAGTAATCCTGATGGTAATCCTGAAACGATACCAACAAAGATAATCATTGAAATACCATTTCCAATTCCTTTATTTGTGATTTGCTCTCCAAGCCACATTAAGATTGCAGTACCTGTTATTAAAGATAATACAACCATTGATCCTGTTAAGAATCCTGGATCTATAAATATACCTGAATCTTTATAAGCTATGTAGATTCCTAGCCCTTGAACAGAAGCTAGAACTAAAGCTAAAATTTTTGTATATTTATTAATTTTTTGTTTACCAGTTTCTCCACCTTCTTTGATCAATTTTTCAAGTGAAGGAATTATCATTCCTAGCAATTGAATAACAATTGATGCAGTGATGTATGGTGTTATTGTCATTGAAAATATTGACAAGTTTGAAAAAGCACCACCTGATATTGTATTGATTAAACCAGCTAAGCTTCCAGTTGCTGATTGCATTGCTTCTGCAAGTGCAATTGTATCAACACCTGGTACAGTTATAAAGCAACCAAATCTAAAAATTACTATTAGAAGTAGTGTATATAACAATTTTTTTCTTACTTCTGGGGTTTTTAATGCATTTTTAATAGTTTTAAACAACTAAATCACCTCAATCTTTCCACCTGCAGCTTCAATTTTTTCTGCAGCAGCTTTAGTAAATCTTTTTGCTTTAACTGTTAACTTTTTATCTAAGTTTCCTGTAGCTAA
>JAZQTI010000059.1:0-3040 GCA_045630665.1 Candidatus Scatovivens sp. | reverse complement strand
TTATAATTACTTTTTAAATACAGAAATGTTACAATAATGTAATACTTTTTTTGCATTTTTTTGTCAAAATATGTTTACTTTTTTAATATTTTTATATACAATATATTAAGAATTTAGGATAAATTTTCAAAACTTTAGAATTCTCTTGTTTCAATGCTTTCAAAAAATATTTAAATTTTGAAAAAGACTTGACAAGTAAAATTTTATTTTTATGATTTTTATATAACTAAAGATATCGAAAGGAGTACTTTTTATAATGAAGATTTTAATGCTATCATGGGAATACCCACCAAGAATTGTAGGAGGAATTTCAAGAGTTGTTCACGACTTATCTCATAGACTTACTCAAGATGGTCATGAAGTAACAGTTGTAACTTACAAAGATGGAAATGTTCCTTATTATGAAGATGATAATGGAGTTAATGTTTATAGAGTTGATAACTTTATGATTGCACCAAACAATTTTATTGATTGGATTATGCAACTTAATTTTAATATGATAGCAAAAACTGGTGAAATAATTGCTGAAAAAGGAAACTTTGATGTTATACATGCTCACGATTGGTTAACAGCTTATGCAGGAAAAACTTTAAAATATGCTTACAATACTCCTCTTGTTTCTACAATCCATGCTACTGAAGCTGGTAGAAATAGTGGTATTCAAGGTGAAATGCAAAAATATATCAATGATACAGAATGGATGCTTACATACGAATCTTCTGAAGTAATTGTTAACAGTAACTATATGAAAAACGAATTACAAAGACTTTTCGGATTACCATACGAAAAAATCAATGTTGTTCCAAATGGTGTTAACCTTACTCTTTTCAATGGTGTAGAAAAAGATTATGATTTCAGAAGAAAATATGCTATGGATAATGAAAAAATCATTCTTTTCATGGGTCGTTTAGTTTATGAAAAAGGTATTCAAAACTTAATCGCTGCTATGCCAAAAGTTCTTGCTCATTATAATGATGCAAAATTAGTTGTTGCTGGTAAAGGTGGGATGATTGATGAATTAAGACATCAAGTTGATCATTTAGGTTTAGGCAACAAAGTTTACTTCACAGGTTACTTAGGTGCAAAAGATGTTCAAAGAATGTATAAATGTGCAGACGTTGCTGTTTTCCCAAGTACTTATGAACCATTTGGTATTGTTGCTCTTGAAGGAATGCTTTCAGGAACACCTGTTGTTGTATCTGATGTTGGTGGATTAAATGAAATAGTTGAACACGGAGTTAACGGTATGAAAAGCTATGCAGGAAATGCAAATTCTCTTGCTGATTCAATTCTTACATTATTATACGATCCAAAACTATGTAATACAGTTGCTAAAAACGCAAAATTAAAAGTAAAAACAGAATACAACTGGACAAAAATAGCACAAGATACACATCTTGCTTATCAAAAAGCAATTTGTCAAACAATGGCAGACAGACAAGCAAAACAAATTGCTCAAGAAGAAGCTCAAAAACAAATCAAAAAATCAAACGAAATTACAAATTTACTTTCATTCAAAAAGAGCCGTCAAGCATTTGCTTAAAAATATAAATAAACCTCTAGTTTTAAACTAGAGGTTATTTTTTATAAAAAAACACCTATTAAAAATGTAGGTGTTTTCTTTTTTATTAAATTAAATTTATCAAATATATAAAAAGCAAATGCATCGGATAAAAAACATAGAAAAAATATTTTATACTTTTCCCCTTCTCTCCATTATACAAATTGATAATAAAAGTAGTAATCCATGTAAAAAACATTAACAACATGCAATGTTTATCAAAAATAAAATCACTTCTGATTATACTATAATAATATACAAAAATTATTATTCCATACACTAATGGTATAAACATTTTTTTATTCTTTAATAGATACATAATAAAAACAGTTAAAATCCCAAACCATCCATATTCTACTTTTATATATTCTCCAACAACTAATATTGTTATTATTATTGGTATTGAAAAAAATTTTTTTCGTGAATTATCATATACTATAATCGTTGTTAAACCTAACAACAATGTAAACATTACATTTAATAATTTCCAATCTCCAACTAAAGTTCTAAAAAGCATATATGGTATTTGTGAAATCACTCCAAATATAAATATTCTTTTTATATATTTTTTCAAATCACTTGTATGAGAATATCCTTCTGCAATAAGAAAAGCAAAAATCGGTAATGCAAGTCTTCCGAAATATTCTGTAAAAAAATTATTAAATATAGGATTTGCATATTTTATATGATCTAAGAACATAGCTATACAAGCTATTATTTTTAATACAAATACTGACATATTGTTCCTTTTTTAAGCTAATAATTCTTTTACAACTTCATTTATAGTTCTTCCATCAGCTGCAGCACCTATTCTAACTTTAGCTTCTTTCATTACCATTCCCATATCTTTCATTGAAGTAGCTCCTACTTCTGCTATAACAACTTCAAGTTCTTTTTTGATTTCTTCTTTAGTTAATTGTTTTGGTAAGTATTCTTGTAATATAGCAATTTCTGTATTTGTTTGTTCAATTAAATCTGCTCTTTCTGCTTTTTCGAAATCAACTAATGCATCTTTCTTGCTTTTTACTTCTTTTGCTATAATTTCAATAATTTTATCGTCCTCTACTGTTACTCCTTTATCTTTTTCTATTTGTAAAATCGCCGCTCTAACCATTTGAATTGTATTTTTACGAACTTCATTTTTTTCTTTCATTGATTTTTTTAAATCTTCCATTAATTTTTCTTTTAACATACTTATCTACCTTCTTTCTGTATAATACTTTACTATAAATTTTATTTTTTATCAATACGATTTTCTCAAAATTCATTTTAAAAACTTATTAAATCCAAATAACTAAAAACAGAAACTTCAACAATTTTATCTAACAATTCTTTATATTCTTTTATTCTAAAATTCACAAAACCTTCTATAATAATTTTTCTTTCTTCTAATATATATTCTTTAATCATATTTTTTAAAAGGTCATTTTTATATCCAATTTTTTCATCTGGTAATTCTAAAACTTTTTTACTTATCTC
>JAZQTI010000058.1:0-21074 GCA_045630665.1 Candidatus Scatovivens sp. | reverse complement strand
ATATAAAAATATTAAAAAAGTAAACATTTTTTGCCAAAAAAATGCAAAAAAAGTATTACATTTTTGTAACATTTCTGTATTTAAAAAGTAATTATAAAAAAAGAATTTATTTTCGATTTTCTATTGAAGTTTTATTAGTTTATAGATATAATATGAAATATTATTGGGATTAGAATTTTTCATAATATGAATATACTAAGGAGGAGAAAGAAAAAAATGCCAAAGAATGAAGAGATTACAGAAAAAAACGACAAATTAATTCAAGATGAAAAAATCTCAGAAGATGTTGTAACTGAAAACAAAACAAAAAAAGTTACAAAAAAATCAGAAAAAAACACTAAAGTTGAAGAAAATAAAAAAATTGATAAAACGGAAAAGACTTCAAAAACAACTAAAGTTGAAAATAAAACATCTGATAAAGAGTCTTCTAAAAATCAAGTAGATGAAGCAAGTGTAATTGAAAAAATAAAAAGTTTTATAGCTAAAATTGCGGCAATGCAAGAAGAAGCAAGAAAAGAAGCTTTAGCAGAAAAAGAAGAGGAAGAAACACAAAAAGAAGTAAATGTAGCAAAAGCTAAAGAAAAGAAAACAGAAACAAAAGCTATAGATACTAATAAAATGGAATATATGCTAGAATATTATGATCTACCATATAGATACAACGAAACTGTTGTAAAAATACTTGCTCAAACTCCAAAAAGAATGTTTGTTTATTGGGATATTTCTGATAATGATAGAGAAAAATATGTAAAAACATTTGGCGAAGATTTCTTTTATAAAACTTATCCAGTATTATTACTATATAATGAAGATAAAAAATATATTAAAGAAATACAAATAGATGATTTTGCAAATAGTTGGTATATAGATATACAAGATCCAAAAACTAAATATACAATCCAACTTGGAAGAAAATTTAGAGATTATTCAAGTCTTGTAAATGTAGATATGCAAAGAGTTCAAGAAAACAGTATTATACTTCATACTGATTATTTACCTTTAGCAAATTCAAATGTATTGGAAATACCAAATGATCATGTATTATTAGAAGATTTACCAAACTTTGTTGTGTTTAGAAATATAAAAACAAATCAAGAAACAGTAAAAGATTTAAGAAAATTCAAAGCTGCATTCGGAAATAATTATGGTGTTAAAGAATTCTATGAAGAACATTACAAAGATGAAATTTCAGAAGGAATGTTTGATATGGCAAATCCATCATCTAATTTAACAAGTTCATCATTTAAATAAAATACAAAATGTAACAAAATACGATTAAGGGATAAATATAAATCGTCGCCATAAGCTTTATATTGTGACGACGATTTTGTTAGTTTATAGAGTAAGGTATTTTTGCTCGGAAGGAATATATTAAATGAAAAATATAAAAGGATACGTTAATTTCGTTTTGCATGCACATCTTCCATATGTTCATCACCCGGAATGTGATACTTACTTAGAAGAAGAATGGCTTTTTGAAGCAATCTCAGAATGTTATATACCATTACTTCTTAATTTTAGAAAATTGGAAGAAGAAAGAGTTGATTTTAGATTAACAATGACTATGACCCCAACTCTTTTGAGTATGCTAGATAGTAAATTATTACAAGAAAGATATATAAAATATTTAGAAAAACATATAGAACTTTGTGAAAAAGAAGTAAAAAGAACTGTTTATGATTCAAGATTAAATAGATTATCGCATTATTACTTAGATAGATACACGAATGACTTGCATGTTTTTAAAGATATATATGATTGCAAAATAATAACAGGATTTAAACATTTTCAAGATGCAGGATTTTTAGAAGTTATTACATGTGGTGCTACACATGGGTATTTTCCAATTCTTTATGTTAATGAAAAAGCTGTTAGAGCACAAATTGCAGTAGGAGTTCAAACTTACGAAAAATATTTTGGTAGAAAACCAAGAGGGATTTGGCTTCCAGAATGTGGATATGTTCCAGAAGCTGATAAATATTTAAAAGAATTTGGAATAGAATACACAATTGTTGAAACACATGGTTTACTATATGCAGATCCAACTCCAATATATGGAACATATACACCAGTAGTTTCTCATGGTGGAGTAGTTGCTTTTGCAAGAGACTTAGAGTCTTCAAGACAAGTGTGGAGCTCTATAAATGGATATCCAGGAGATTATAATTACAGAGAATTCTATAGAGATATAGGATATGATTGTGAATATGAATATATAAAACCATATATAGCTCATAATGGTGCAAGAGTTAATACAGGAATAAAATATTATAGAATTACAGGTAAAGATTGTCCAAAAGATTATTATGATCCACAATGGGCGATGGATACTGCTGAAATGCAAGCAGGACATTTTATGGATTGTAGAAAAGCTCAAATAGATCATTTAGCTAGTTATATGGAGGTTCCACCAATTATTACATGTCCATATGATGCAGAATTATACGGACATTGGTGGTATGAAGGACCATATTGGTTATATATTTTATTTAAGAAAATTTACTATGATGATTGTAATTTTAAATTAATAACACCAGCTGAGTATATAGATATGTATCCGGAAATGCAAGTTTCAACACCATGTCGTTCTAGTTGGGGAGCAAATGGGTATAGTGAAGTTTGGCTAAATCCTTCAAATGATTATGCTCACCGTCACTTACATAAAGCTGCTGATAGGATGTGTGAATTGGCTTGGATGTTCCCAAATGAAGGTGATACATTAAAAAGACAAGCATTAAATCAATGCGCAAGAGAACTTTTAATGGCACAAACAAGCTGTTGGTTATTTATTATTACAAATGGTACAATGGTAGAATATGCCCATAAATCAATAAAAGATCATATAGGACGATTTACAAAGTTATATTATCAAATAAAAAAAGATGACATAGATGCAAGATATTTATTAGATGTTTTTGATAAAGATGATATTTTTCCTGAAATCGATTATATGATTTATCACTAATAAAATTAAATTCATTAAGGAGAGATAATAATGAACGTTTATGATGAAGTAAATAATTTAGCAAGAGCTATAAAAGAATCAAAAGAATATTTAGAGTACAAAGAGATAAAAGCCGAATTATTTGTTGATCCGGAGTTAAAAAAACAAGTTGATGAGTTTGAAAAAATCCGTTATGAGGAGCAATTATTAGCTCTTCAAGGAGAAAAACAAAGTGATGAAAAAATGAAAAAATTACAAGAACTATATGAAATTCTTGTACAAAATCCTAGAATTAAAGATTACTTCGATAAAGAAGTTCGTTTTAATGTAATGATTGCTGATGTGAATAAAATAATCGGTGAATCAATTAAGGATGTTTTATAATTTAAAATAATATAAATGTTTGAAAAGATGCTATTTGATAGCATCTTTTTTAAGATAAAATAAGTGGTAAAAAGAATGGTAGTAGGTAAAACAGAGAGAATGATTATTATTAAAAAAGGGCTAGATGATTATCAAAAAGAATTTTGACTTGCAAAAGCAGAATTTGATATGTCTGTTGATGAAGAAGATGGCGAGTAACTATTAATTAATTATACCCCAAGGCATATGTTTATATTGAAAGAGAATGCTTTGCATTCTCTTTTTTTATGCATAAATATCTTATAAAATGCAAAAAATATGTATTTTTATCGAATTCTCTTATTGATATAAAATCACTTTTGTTATATAATATCATAGAAATAATTTATTTTAGGAGAAAAGGAATGAATAAAAAATGGGAATTTTTTAATTCTGATAATGAAAAAATAAAAGAAATTTCAGAAAAATTTAAAATATCAGAATTATTATCTGCAGTACTTGTTAATAGAAATATTATAAATGATAACGAAATAAAACTTTTTTTAAACCCAACTAGAAATGATTTTCATGATCCATATCTAATGCCAGATATGGAACCAGCTGTTGATAGAATAATTAAAGCGATTGAAAATAATGAAAAAACCATTATTTATGGTGATTATGATGTTGATGGAATTACAAGTATAACAATTCTTACAAGATTTCTTCAAGAAAGAGGTCTTATGGTTAACTCTTATATTCCAAACAGATTAGATGAGGGGTATGGATTAAATAGAGATGCTATAAAAAGCATTGCAGATGAAGGTTATAAGCTAATAATTACAGTCGATTGTGGTATATCAGGAACAGAAGAAGTTGACTATGCATATAGTTTAGGTATGGAAGTTATTGTTACAGATCACCATGAGCCACTTGACATATTACCAAAAGCTTTAGCGGTAATAGATTGTAAAAGAAAAGATAGTAAATACCCATTTAGTAGTTTAGCTGGTGTAGGTGTCGCATTTAAATTAGCACAAGCTATAGGAATAAGATTAGGTTTACCTGAAAAAGAATATTTAAAATTTTTAGATATAGTTTGTATAGGTACAATTTCAGATATAGTTCCTTTAATAGATGAAAATAGAGTAATTGCAAAACTTGGATTAAAACTTATAGAACAGACAAGATTACCTGGAGTTAAAGCATTACTTAACGCAACATCATATAAAGATGTTAATTCAAATACTGTATCTTTTGGAATAGCTCCAAGAATAAATGCTTGTGGAAGAATGGGACACGAAAGAGATGCTTTAGATTTGTTTTTAACAGAAAATATAGTAGAAGCAAATAGAATAACAGAAAAACTTAATGAATATAATAAAAAAAGACAAGAAATTGAAAAAAGAATGTTTGAAGAAGCGATTCTAAAAATAGAAGCGGAAAATATAAAAGAAAAAAATGCAATTGTTTTAGGTGGTGAAAATTGGCATCACGGAGTTATAGGAATAGTTTCTTCAAAAATAACAGAATTATATTATAAACCAAGTATATTAATTTGTTTTGAAGATGGAGAGGGAAAAGGCTCAGGAAGAAGTATTCCTGGTTTTGACTTACATGCCGCTTTATGTACTTCAAGTGATTACCTAGAAAAATACGGTGGACACGAGATGGCTGTTGGACTTAGTTTAAAACAAAATAAATTCGAAGAGTTTAAAAAAGTTTTTGAAGAGCTTGCAAGACAAGCTCATACAGAAGAATTTATACCAGTGATAAAAGTGGATAAAGAAATAAATTTAAAAGATATAACAATAGAAAATGTGAAAAGCTTAAATTTATTAGAACCATTTGGAGAATCTAATAAAACACCAATATTTATTTATAAAAACTTAAGGATAGATTCTATTAGAGCTCTTTCTGAAGGAAAACATTTAAAACTAACTTTAAAAGATGGAAATACTATAATAAATGCAATTGGGTTTAACATGGGATACTATTCAGAAGAATATTTAATAGGAGATAAAATTGATGTAATAGGTACACTAGAAATAAATGTATTTAACGGCTTAGAAAGTGTACAAATAAATATGAAGGATATTAGAAAATCATATTAAAAATAAATTCAAAAAAGGGGACTTTTAGTATGTCAGAGATAAAAGATTTAACAATTGAAGATATTTTAAATAAAGAAAAAGAAAATTATCCAAACTTTGATGCTGCGCTTGTAAGAAAAGCATATGAATATGCCAAAGAAAATCATGGTGACCAATGTAGAAAATCAGGAGAACCATATATGATTCATCCTATGCATGTTGCTTATATTTTAGCTGAACTAGGTTTAGATGATGAAACTTTATGTGCAGCACTTCTTCATGATGTTGTTGAAGATACTCCAAGAACACATGAAGATATAATAAAAGAATTTGGATTACCAATTGCTGAAATGGTTGCTGGAGTTACAAAGCTTGGAAAATTAAGATATACAACTCAAGAAGAAGAACAAGTAGAAAATTACAGAAAAATGTTTTTAGCGATGGGAAAAGATATTAGAGTTATACTAATAAAATTAGCAGATAGACTTCATAATATGAGAACTCTGAAATTTTTATCAAGAGATAGACAAATTGCAAATGCTAAAGAAACAAGAGATTTATATGCCCCTCTTGCAAATAGACTTGGTATATATTCTTTAAAATGGGAGTTAGAAGATTTATCATTCAAATATCTAAATCCAGAAGAATATCATGATATTGTTACAGGATTAGATAGAAAAAGAGAAGAAAGATTAAAATTTATTAATAAAATACAAGAAGATTTAGAAGAAGAAATAAAAGATCAAGGTATAAAAGCAGATGTAACAGGAAGAGCAAAACATTTATACAGTATACATAGAAAAATGTTAAGAGATAACAAAAATTTAGATCAAATATATGACTTATTTGCTTTGAGAATTTTAGTTGATAATGTAAAAGATTGTTATGCAATTCTAGGTATAGTACACGAAATGTATACACCAATGCCAGGTAGATTTAAGGATTATATTGCAGTTCCTAAAAAGAATATGTATCAATCAATACATACAACTTTACTTGGACCAAAAGGAACACCATTTGAAGTTCAAATTCGTACATGGGATATGCATAGAACAGCAGAATTTGGTATTGCTGCTCACTGGGCGTATAAAGAAGCAAGCAACAAAGGGGCAAAACAAGCAGTTGTTGTTACTGATGATAAATTAGCTTGGCTTCGTGAAACATTAGAATGGCAAAAAAATACAGAAAATCCAGATGAATTTTTGAATACATTAAAAACAGAATTATTTGAAGATGAAGTTTATATATTTACTCCTAAAGGGATGATTAAAGTACTTCCAAAAGGAGCAACTCCAATAGATTTTGCTTATAGTATTCATGAACAAATTGGACATAAAATGATTGGTTGTAAAATAAATAGTAAAATGATGCCAATAGTAACACCTTTAAGAAATGGTGATATTGTTGAAATTTTAACATCAGAACAATCAAAAGGACCAAGTAGAGATTGGCTTAAATTTGTAAAAAGTTCTTCGGCAAAAACAAGAATAAATCAATGGTTTAAAAGAGCTCAAAGAGCAGAAAATATTGAAAAAGGTAAAGATGCAATAGAAAGAGAAGTTAAAAAACTTGGTATTAAATATTCTGACTTAGTGAGACCAGAATGGCTTCAAATGGCAATGGATAGATATAAATTCCAAACAGTTGAAGATTTATATGCAAGTATAGGTTTTGGTGGAATCTCAGTAAATAAATTAATGGCAAGATTACTTGACGAATATAGAAAAGAACATGAAGAAGAGGATTTTGAAGAAAAAATAGAAGAATTAGCAAAATCTAAACCTTCTAGAAGTAAACCTTCAAAAACAGGTATTGTTGTTAAAGGAATTGATAATTGCTTAGTAAAACTTTCAAAATGCTGTAATCCATTACCAGGAGATGAAATTTTAGGGTATATTACAAAAGGTAGAGGTGTTTCAGTACATCGTACAGACTGCGTAAATGTTAAAGATTTATTAAATGAAGAAGATAGAATGATTGACGTATATTGGTTTGATGATGTTAATGGTTCTTATAAAGTTGAAATAGAAATTTTGGCAAATGATAGAAATGGATTATTAAAAGACGTTATAAAACAAGTTGAAAATGCAAAAGTAAAATTAACTGGAATGAATACAAGAACAACTAAAGAAGGAATAGCAATTATAGATATTTCTTTAGAACTTGAAAATAAAGATATGTTAAACAAAATGTTATCTGCTTTAAGAAATATAGAAAGCGTATATGATGTAAATAGAAAACGTGGATAAAATTAATTGGAGGTACTAATGATATTAAAAAGATTACAAGTAAAAACACCACAAGTAGGATTGCTTACAAACTCTTATATTGTATGTGATGAAGAATCAAAAGAAGCAATGGTAATTGACCCAGGTGGAGAACCAGAGAAGATTGCAGAAGTTTTAGATATTTTAGGAGCTAGCTTAAAATATATTTTTGTAACACATTGTCATGCAGATCATATAGGAGGAATTGCAGAACTAAAAAAAATAAAAGGTGGAAAAATATTAATAAGTAGACCAGACGCAGAAGGTTTATATAATGAAGAAATAAATCTAGCTTATTACATTAACATGGAAAAACCAGAATTAGAAGCTGATTCAAGAGTTGATGATGATGATTTGATTCATGTTGGAAATATTGAATTTAAAGTAATTGCAACACCAGGACATACTAAAGGTGGACTTTGCTTGTATTCGGAAAAAGAAAAGTTAGTATTTACAGGAGATACATTATTTTCAGGAACTTGGGGAAGGACTGATTTACCAACAGGAAGTTTTGTTGAAATAATTACTTCAATAACAAACAGATTAATGACACTTCCAGATCATACAATTGTTTATCCAGGTCATGGAAAAATAACAATGATTCAAGATGAGAAAAACATATATTTAGAATTAAAAGAAAAAGATTTTTAAAAAACATAGGAGAAAATAATGGAAGAAGATTTTGAAAATGATGGATTAGATGATATGGAAGATGGAGAAGGTCTAGATTTTGATATTTTAACATCAAACATTGAAGCTATACTTGATGAGCCAGAAATGAAGAAACTTTTAGAAGAAATTGGTGAAGATAAAGATACTATAATAAGTGAAATTATTTCTGATATGGAAAGTGAAAATAAAGGTGTAGATTTTTCAGATGATGAAAAAGAAAGCTCATATTCAAAAAAATGTGTGAGAACAAAAATCTATGAAAAATTAATGGGAAAACAAGGACAAGAATTAGCAGGTGCGGGTGAGCCACAACTTGCTCAACCACAAGAAGTTGAAAGATTTTTGAAAAGTATGGAAGAAGCAATTCAAAAAGGAAGTTTTTCACGGAATGCATTCTGTTGTTATGAAAACTGGAGTATTACCAATGTATGATGAAGATGGTAATGAAATATATGCAATATTAACTCCATATCAACAAAAAGAATTCAATAAAATGATTGCTAAAAGTCAAAAAATACTAAATACGAGTTTTAAAAATGCAAAGTTACAAGATTTTGAAGAAACTGAAGTTAATCAAGAAGTTGTTTTTGAAGAAGTTAAAAATGAAGAAGAACCTGAAAAAACAGATGATTTAGAACAAGGTGATGATTTGGGGGAAGAGTATGAAGAGTATGATGAAGTTGAAGGTGAAGAAGTTTTAGATGGAGAAGAATATGATGAACCTCAAGAAGAATCATTATTTGATACAATAGAAGCCCTTGAAGATGAACCGCAAGAAAAAGTAACATTAGATACTTTTGGATATGAGGAATATAATGTAAAAAATCCGGAATACTTTGAAATGCACCCTGAAGATAGAGATGCTACATTTGTAAAACCAAGTTTGGGATTAGACATTGAAGCATTTGTTAAATCATTAGTTTTACTTCAAAAAGATGCTGAAAATAAAATAATAGGTGTCTTTAATGGTGTTCCATTAGATGCTTCAAAACATCCAACAGTTGCAGAACTAACAGCTGTATTTAATAAAGAAATGAATATCAGTCAAGATGCCCAAGAAATAGATCCTCAAAATAGAGAAATAAGAGAAAAAGGTGAATTTTTAGACGAAGGCAGATATTACAAACAATTCTATACAGCAGTTCCTAATTCATTAGAAACAATCAATCAATTTAATGAACAATCACATTTACCAACATATTCAGAACATACATCTGAAACTGCAGCTAATACAGTTATAAAGATGGACGAGAATTGTCCAAATGTAGACAAATTTTTAGAAGCTGCGATGTACACGTCTTCTTCAAACAGAGGAAAAACATATATAGATTTAAATGGATTAATTTTATGTGCAAGCGAATTTGAATCACAAGAAGAATTGCAAAAAAAGGTAGAAGAAATACAAAAAGTACAAGCTTATAACAAAGAGTTAGAAGCACATCCTGAAAAATATCCAGGTAAAGAAAAAAAAGATATTTTTATACATAGTAATTCATATTATAAATCATTAATATCAATAGATAAAAATGCATCACAAGAACAAGTTAGAGAATCTGGGAATCCAAAAGCAAGAGTTTTAAAAGCAGCTATTGAAACTAATTATCAACAATTAGCAGAGGCAGGAAGATATTTTGGTGCAAGAAATCCTAATATTTATATAAAAGGATTAGATGAACAATTGTTAAATCCAAGCGAATTTTCATCAATAGAAGAATTAGAAAACGCTTACAGTCAAAATACAAAACAAATTGTAACTCCAGAAATTACTAAAAATATACCAGAACAAGAAAAGACTGAAATTCAAGATAGAGCAATTGATGAAACAGAAGAAGTAGAAAAAACAGAAGAATTACTAAATAGTAAAACAAATGGAATTGATATAACAGAAGTTGATTCTACATTAGCAGCTCTAACTTTAGAAACATTAGAACAATCAAAAAATGGTGTGAAAATAGCAGATGTGGCAAAAAAACTAGAAGAAGATGCTGCTGAAATGTTACAATTAAGAAAAGAAATTGAAAAAGACAAAAAAGTATTAGAAGAAATAGAAGAAAAAGATGACGAAGAGTATCCAGGAATTCCAGGAATTCCTGAATTTCCTGAAGAAAGATAATTATTCAAAAGAAGAGGTTATAAATGGAAAAGAACTTAAGTAGAAATTATAGAGAAGTAAATGTAATATTAAATTTATTAGGAAATGAATACAAAAATAAAGTTCCAAATAAAATGAAATTATTATTTGAAAAAGGTGAAGATAAAACTTATTCTCCAGAAATAACAATAGATGATTTTTTTGCTGGAAGATATTTAGAAGATACAAAAATAATCTTATCAATTTTATATATTAATTATTGGTCTAAAGTTGAACAAAAAAATCAATATATGAGCACACTTCGTCAATTAGATGAACAATATAAAGAGGAAAATAAACTAGTATTAAATGAGATTTTTCCAAAAAGAGAATATAAACCAATTGAACCTAATAATGAAGAAAAACAAATAGTAGAAAAAGGAAAAAATAGTTTTAGTCAAAAAATAATGGAAATATTAGAAAGACTAAAAAATATATTTAAGAAATAATAAAGAGGAGTAGAGAAAAATGATACAAAAACCAAAGGGAACAAAAGACTTATTACCAAGTGAAAGTTATAAATGGCAAGAAGTAGAAACAAAAGTTAAAAATGTGTTAGAAAGTTATAATTTTAAAGAAATAAGAGTTCCAGTTTTTGAACATACAGAATTATTCCAAAGAGGTGTTGGAGAAACAACTGATGTCGTTCAAAAAGAAATGTATACATTTGATGATAAAGGTGGAAGAAGTATAACACTTCGTCCTGAAGGGACAGCTGGTGTTGTACGTGCATACCTAGAAAATGGAATGGGAAGCTTACCAAGTCCAGTTAAATTATGGTATAACATGGGAATGTATAGATACGAAAATGTACAAAAAGGAAGACTAAGAGAATTCCATCAAATAGGAGCTGAGCTTATAGGATCTGGAAGTTACTTAGCTGATGTTGATGTTATATTAATGGCGAATAACATATTTAAATCATTAAATATCCCAGGAATAAAACTAAATTTAAATAGTATAGGGTGTCCAAAATGTAGAGGAGAATACCAAAAAATATTAAAAGAATTTATTGGTAAAAACTTAAATGATTATTGTGATACATGTAAAACTAGATTTGAAAAAAATCCAATGAGAATACTTGATTGTAAAGAAAAAAGATGTAAAGAATTTAATCAAGGTGCTCCAATGATGATTGATTATTTATGTGATGAATGTAAAGAACATTTTGAAAACGTAAAAACAATGTTAGAAACATTAGGTATAGATTATCAAATTGATAGCGGAATTGTTAGAGGATTAGATTACTATACAAAAACAGTATTCGAATTTGTTGATGATAAATCAGGTCTTACAGTACTAGGTGGTGGAAGATATGATGGATTAGTAGCAGAATTTGGTGGACAACCTACTCCTGCAGTTGGCTTTGCAACTGGTGTTGAAAGATTAATGGAAATGTATAATGAAAACAATAATTTAGAAGATGCTAAAAAACCAGAACTATATATTTTATCATTAGGGACAGAAGAAAATAAAAAAGCTTTAGCAATTTCAGAATTATTAAGACAAAATAATATAATAGTAGAAAAAGATATATTTGAAAGAAGTTTTAAAGCTCAAATGAAATATGCTGATAAAATAAATGCTAAAAGATTATTAGTAATTGGAGAAAATGAGTTAAATACAAATAGAGCGAAACTTAAAAATATGCAAACTGGAGAAGAAACAGAAATAGAATTAAAAGCAGAAACCATCTTAAAAGAAATTTCTAAATAACTGATAAAAACGTATTACCATAAATGGTGATACGTTTTTTGTTTTCTAAAATTAAAATATATAAAACTTTTTTAAGTCATAATAGGTAAATAAATTAATATAATGAAATAGACAAAGAGGTTTTCGAATGATTAATTTAGCTGTTATTAATATTAAAGATATTATAAAGATTTTAAAAACAATTTTTTTAGGAATAATTTTATTTTTTATTGCTTTTAATTTATTTAAAAAATTCGACTATACCAAAATAGAAAATTTGAAAATAAAATCTAGTTTTAATTAATCAAAAATACTTAATAACACTTTAGTAATTTCAAAATATTTTGAAAATGGAAGAGAAAATTTTAAAAGAAGTAATATAAAAAAAGTTTTAACCTCAGAATTATCATTGCTTGCAAGCGAAGAAGAATTGATGGAAAAAGAAAATCAAGAAGAAATATTGGAAGAAAAGTTTGAAGAAAATGTAAATGAAAATATAATTAAAGAAGAAATACAAATAGAAAATGAAGTAGAAAAAAATGTAATAGAAGAGGTAAAATTAGAAAATAATTTACAAGAAAAAGTTGAAACTAAAATTATTCTTGAAAATAATAAAAAAGATACATATACAGATATTTATAAAAGTGTAAAAATAAAAAATGAATCTAAATATGAACTTACTGAAGAAATTCTAAATCCTAATATTAATTTTTCAAATAATACTGATATTGTAATTTATCATACACATACTTGCGAAAGTTATACTCCAACAGAAGTAAACAAATATGAAGCATCTGGAAATTTTAGAACTACAGATTTAAACTTTAGTGTTGCAAGAGTTGGAGAAGAACTTACGAAAAATTTAATAACAAAAGGATTTAATGTAAATCATGATAAAACATATCATGATTATCCAGCTTATACTGGTTCTTACAGTAGATCGCTTTCAACTATAAAAAATATAACTTCAACTAACTCAGCTCAATTAATAATTGATTTGCATAGAGATGCTTTGGGAAGTAATTCATCATATGCTCCGAGTGTTCAAATTGGTGATGAAATAGCAGCACAACTAATGTTTGTAATGGGAACAAATGGAGGTGGTTTAGAACATAATAATTGGAAAAATAATTTAAAATTTGCTATAAAAGTTCAAGAAAAGGCAAATGAATTATATCCAGGCTTATTTAAACCTATTATTTTAAGAAATTCTAGATACAATCAACATGTAAGTGATAGTGCTTGTATAATAGAAGTTGGGGCTACTGGAAATACTTTAGAGCAATGCATTGTAAGTATGAAATATTTGTCTAATGTAATAAATGAAGTTATGAAGGAAAACAAATTGTAATTAACTATGAAGGAAAATAAAAGGTGATATTCTAAAGAATATCACCTTTTATTTTAAATTTCTATAACCTTATGTGTATAATCTAAATTTGCAATCGGATCTTTTTGATATCCTAAGGTATAAACATTTGTTGCAAAAATATCTTTTGAAATCATATTTTTTAATACATTATCATTAGACTGTTCCATAAATTTCTTAACAGAAACAATAATTTTTAATTTAGGATTTGCAGCTGCAATTGCTGAAATAATTCTTTTTCCATGTTTGTTAAATCCTAAAACTCTTATGTAAGGAACAACTCGTTTCGATTGATTTATATCTTTTTGAGATATATTTAAAAGAGCATAAAGTAAAATTCTTTGAATTCTACTTTGAGTATAACGTTTTGATTTTACATTTGCTATTAATTCTTCGAGCGTATTAAATTTATTAGCAGCAGTCTTTATTTTATTTTCTAATCCTTCTGAGACATCAGGAAGATTTGCAATTTCTGAAAGTGGCATTTTTCTAAGAGTGTATAATATTTCTTTTTCAAAAACAGCTAAACTTGGAATTATTTGTCCATTATTTATACATTCTTCTAACAATTCATATGTTTCATATGGAATAACTCTATGAACACTTTTTTTGTTTTGAATCATTGTTCTTATTGCTGTTGCACTTGCAATTCCTTTTTTCTCTTGAGTGCTATTATAATCAGCGTAATCTCTTTTTATTGTTAAAGGCTTAATGTGACTTTTTTGCCTTTTTATGGCTTTTAAATATTCAACTGCTAGAATATTATTTGGATTAGAAACGATTTCTGAGTATTTTTTTGAAGTTCCAAAATATTGAGATATTGCAATTTCTCTGGCTTTAGGATAAGAAAGACCTGAACGAAGTTGTGCTGTTATAAGTGATGAAAAAGCTTTTGGCTCTTTATATAAAATGCTTGCAACTTCATCAATAGGTGTTATTTCACCAATTTCACTACCAAATGAAATAAAATCAACTACACCTAAACTATTTAATATTTTTACCGCACCATCTGCAAAATTTTCTGCACTTGATAGCGCATAAACTGCAGGAAGTTCGATAACAAGATCAATACCATTTCTTAAAGCCATTTCAGTTCTGGTCCATTTGTCAACAAGAGCTGTATCTCCTCGTTGAACAAAATTACCACTCATAACAGCAACAGTAAAGTCTGTTTTTGTTAATTGTTTTGAAAGTTTAAGATGGTGTATATGCCCATTATGAAAAGGGTTATATTCAGAAACTATGCCTAAAATTCCATCCAAAATAAATCACCGCCTATATTGTAATATTTTAAAATTATTGATATAATATCATAGATTTTATAAAAACACAAATTATATTATTATTTTAAAATAATAAATTTAAAGTGGAAAGAGGATATTAATGAAAGAAGTAACAATCTATACTGATGGAGCTTGTTCTGGCAATCCAGGACCAGGTGGTTGGGGAGCAATTCTAATGTATGAAGATATAAAAAAAGAAATTTCAGGAGCACAGGCTAATACAACAAATAACATAATGGAAATAACAGCAGTAGTAGAAGCATTAAAACTTTTAAAAGTGGAATGTAGTGTAAAAGTTTATAGTGATAGTGCTTATGTTGTTAATGCATTTAATCAAGGATGGATTGAAAATTGGAAGAAAAATAATTGGAGAACTTCTGGAAAAGATCCTGTGAAAAATAAAGAACTTTGGGAAGAATTAGATAGATTAACACAAAAACATAAAGTAGAATTTATAAAGGTAAAAGGTCATAGTGATAATGAATATAATAATAGATGTGACTTTTTAGCAACCTCAGCAATAAAATCTTTATAAAATAGGAGAATAATATGAAAATTATAGGAGTAACAGGAAGCTCAGGGTCTGGAAAAACAACTTTAAGCCAAATATTAAATGAAAGAGATGATGTAAAAATCATAGATGCAGACAAAGTGGTAAGAGAATTAAGCATTCCAGGAACAGAATACTTAAATTCTATAAAAGAAACATTTGGAAAAGAAGTCTTTTTAGAAGATGGAAATTTAAATAGAAAAATATTAGCACAAAAAATATATAATGATAATGCTTCTAGAGAAAGATTAAATAATTTAACTTTTAACTATGTTGTTAAAGAAATTATAACTAGGATAAAAAATATAAAAGATGAAAATATAAAATTTGCAATAATAGATGCACCATTATTATTTGAATCAAATTTAGACAAATGTTGTGATTTTGTTATTGCATTAATTGCTGATTTTGAACTTAAAGTAAGAAGAATCTGTAAAAGGGATAATATAGATGAAGAAACTGCAAAAAGTAGATTAAGTATACAAAACAATGATTCATATTATACAGAAAAAGCTGATTTTGTAATTCAAAATAGTGAAAACAGTGATTTGAAAACAGAAATAGAAAAAATTTTTGAAAAAATAGAAAGGATATAAAAAATGAAAGTCTCAGACTTTAATTATGAACTACCAGAACATTTAATTGCTCAACACCCTTATGATAAAAGAGATGAAGCAAGACTCATGGTACTTAATAAAGAAAATAAAACAATAGAACATAAAGTTTTTAAAGATGTTATAGATTACTTAAATCCAGGAGATTGTTTAGTTATTAATAATACAAAAGTAATACCAGCAAGATTATACGGAAAAAAAGATACAGGAGCTAATGTAGAGTTTTTACTTTTAAAAAGAATAGAAGGCGATTGCTGGGAAGCAATGGTTAGACCTGGAAGCAAATTAAAATCTGGTGCCAAAGTTGTTTTTGGAGAAGGATTATTAAAAGCAACTGTTCTAGATGTTTTAGAAAATGGTAATAGAAAAGTTGAATTTGAATATAATGGTATATTTAATGAAATATTAGATCAAATTGGATTAATGCCATTACCACCATATATTACAGAAGCAACAAAAGAAGATAATAAAAAATATCAAACAGTTTATGCAAAATATGATGGTTCTGCTGCAGCACCAACTGCAGGATTACATTTTACTGAAGAACTTTTAGAAAAAATTAAAGAAAAAGGCATAGAAATAGCCAATGTAACACTTCATGTTGGAATAGGTACATTTAGACCTGTTAAAGTAGAAAATGTAGAAGAACATCAAATGCATTCAGAACATTATTATATAAAACAAGAAGATGTAGATAAAATAAATAATGCTAAAAGAAATGGGAAAAGAGTAGTTGCTGTTGGAACTACATCTTGTCGAGTATTAGAATCTGTTGCAGATGAAAATGGGATGATGAAAGAAGTTGAAGGAGATACAAGTATTTTTATATATCCAGGTTATAAATTTAAATGCATAGATTGTTTAATTACAAATTTTCATTTACCAGAATCAACTTTAATTATGCTTGTTTCAACATTAGCAGGGAAAGAATTTATTATGAATGCGTATAATGAAGCTGTAAAAGAAGAATATAAATTTTTTAGCTTTGGTGATGCAATGATGATATATTAGGAGAAAAAATATGAATAAAGTTGCTAAAGAAAAAATCAAAAGCTTAAAAGAACAAAAAGAATATGATGAAATTTTTAGACAATTTGGGAGAAAAGCTTATATAAAAGCAGTACCTTCTAAGTATAGAAAACAAGATTTAAAAAAATTAAAGAAAGAAGGTAAGTATGAAGATATATTTAACAAGTATGGTAAGACCGAATATAACAAATTGTTAGTAACTGCAATGTATAGAGAAATAAGAGATGCAAAAGGAGTTGTTCCGGCTGCGCTTTGGAGAACAAAAGAATTTATGAAAGATACTCTTCAAAGAATTGGTTTATATTCATTAGTGTTGTCGTTATCTTTTTCGGGAACTATGGCGATTGCATCTGAAACGTCAACTGCAGAAAATAGAGAAATTTATAAAGATGAAATTAAAGCTTATAATGAAAAAATAGAAAATTATGCGAGTGAAGTAAATAAGTATGCATTTAATGATGTTCAAATTTTTTCTAAAGTGATGGATGACATGTGGAAAGGAATAAAAGGATATGCAGAACCAGAAAAAGATATACATGGATTTTTAGAATTAGATTTAGCAACGGAAGAAGGATATGGCGTGTGCAGAAATATGGCAAATGATGTTGCAAAAAAATTGAATCAAATAAATCCTAAATATAATGCAAGAGTAATGACTGTTAAGATGGGAGAAGAAGGGTATTACGAGATTGCAGATATAGATAGAACTGTTTTACAAACGAATGAAACGGTTGCAGGGAACGAAAAAACTGATGAAGAACAAGAAGTATCAGGAGTGCAAAAAGCTATATCAGACTTTGTTGGAAATCACATGGTTACATTAGTTGATGTCCCTGAAGATAATTTGACTTTAGTGCTTGATCCAACAAATCCAGGGATAGGTATATACATAAATGGAAAAATTATCATGCTTAATTCTGCAAAAGAAAATGGATTGGAATATGAATCTAAAGAATATATAACAGCGATTTTTGCAAGAGATGGTATTGATGGAGTATTAGATGTTGCAAGCGAATATATGAAGAGCTTTCAAAAACCAAATTTAAGTTTTGAAGAAATTTTGGCTAAATATGGACTTGAAGCACAGAATTTAGCTTTGCAAGAAGTAAGAAGTAGAGCTATTATAAATGAAGTTGTAGATATTGCTTCTGAAAAATCGAAAAATGAATTTGATGAAAGATATAAAGTTGGAGAAATACGTCCTATAACTCAAGTTACTAATGATATAAATGAAGAAATAGAAAAAAATGAAGAAATAGATTTTAACTAGAAAGGAAAAGATATGAAACCAGCAATAACTTATGAATTATTACACGTATGTAAACAATCGGGAGCAAGAAGAGGAGTAATACATACACCTCATGGAGATATTCAAACACCAATTTTTATGCCAGTAGGAACACAAGCAACAGTAAAAGCCATGACTCCAGATGAGTTAAAAGAAATGGTAGAAGCTCAAATAATATTATCAAATACATATCACTTATTTTTAAGACCTGGACATGAACTTGTAAAAGAAGCAGGTGGTCTTCATAAATTTATGAATTGGGATAGACCAATTTTAACAGATAGTGGCGGATTCCAAGTTTTTAGTCTAGGAGATTTAAGAAAAATAAAAGAAGAAGGTGTTGAATTTAGATCTCACTTAGATGGAAGTAAACAATTTATTAGTCCTGAAAAAGCCATGGAAATTGAAGAAGCTTTAGGGGCAGATATAATTATGGCATTTGATGAATGTTGTCCATATCCATCAACTTATGAATATACAAAAAAATCAATGGAAAGAACTACAAGATGGGCTGCTAGATGTAAAGAAGCTCATACAACAACAGACAAACAAGGTTTATTTGGAATAATTCAAGGTGGATTCTACAAAGATTTAAGAGAACAAAGTGCGAAAGATTTAATAGAAATGGATTTTCCAGGATATGCTATTGGTGGAATAAGCGTTGGAGAACCTAAAAAAGAATTTTTAGATATTTTAAGACATACAACACCACTTATGCCAGAAAATAAACCAAGATATTTAATGGGAGTTGGAACACCAGATTATTTAATTGAAGCAGCAATTGCAGGTATTGATATGTGTGATTGTGTACTTCCAACAAGAATTGCTAGACATGGTACAGCAATGACATCTCATGGAAAACTAGTTGTAAGAAACGCTGCATATGAAAAAGATTTTTCACCAATAGATCCAGAATGTGATTGTTATGCATGTAAAAATTATACAAGAGCTTATATTAGACATTTAATTAATACAAAAGAAATTTTAGGTGTAAGATTATTATCAATTCATAATTTAAGATTCTTGACTAAATTAATGGATAGAGTTAGAATAGAAATAGAGAATGATAATTTATTGAATTTCAGAGATGAATTTTACAAAAATTATGGTTACGATACTAAAGAGAATTAATTAAAGGGGGAAAAAAAGATGAACTACGAAGAGAGTGATTCATTTAAAAATGAGTTAGAAAGAAATGCTAGAAGCAAAAGAAATGTAATGATTTCAATAGTATTTTGTGCTATTCTAATTGCGTTTTTGTTTGTTCTAATTATGGTTTTACAATACCAAGATTCAATAACAGAAAAGTTTTTCTTAAATAAAAACCAAATAAAAGTATCAAATGCTTTCTACAAAGAAATTGAAGGTGATACTTATATAAATATTAAAGAACTAGGAACATTGTTAGGATATAAATATACAAAAGGTGTATATGGTGAATACAATGAATATGAAGATAGTGGATATTTACAAAATGATTTTGAAGTCTTAGCAGTTACTGCGGGATCAGATAAATTCACAAAATATATTGAAATAACTCCTGAAAAACCACTTGGTTCAATTCCAATTGTAACCTCAAAACATGAAAATGGATATTTTGAAACTTTTAAAATAGATAAACCAGTTAAATATGAAGATGGAATGTTATATGCTCATATAGATTACATTTCAACTATGTTTAATGTCCAATTTAATTGGGAACAATATAGAAAAAATTTCTATTCATTAGACTTTTTAGTTGAACAAGCTAAAGGTGTCATGGCACCACAAAATCTAATTGATATAAGTAAATATTACGAAAACCTTAAAGCTTTAAATTATGGATACATTATAATGGGTGATTCTTTAACACAAGAGTCAAGTACTCGTTATGGTGTTTATAGTTTAATGGATGGTAGTGAAATAATAAGTATGAAATACCAAGATATTGTTTATATTGAAAATTCTGGAGAATTTTATATAACAGTAGCAAATGGAACTGTTGGTATTTTAGATAATGAAGGTAAAGTTGTAATAGGACCTTCAGTATTTGAAGAAATTTCACTTATAGATCAAGAACAAAAAATTTATTTAGTAAGAGAAGATAATGAATATGGTGTACTAGATAAAAATGGAAATGTTATAGTGTATGCTGAAAACGACAGAATTGGTATGGATACAGCTCCATTTAAATATGAAGATATTGAAAGTAGTTATTTATTCTTTGATAAATGTATTCCTGTACAAAAAAATAGAAATTTTGGATTATATGATGTTACAGGGAAAATGGTACTTGATGTAGTATATGATGGCTTTGGATATAATACAGGAGTAACAAATGCTCCATCAGGCGCAGAACAAAGTGCATTATTAATTCCATCTTATGTTGGAATTAATGGTATAATTGTTAATTTAGATGATAAATATGGTATATATGATGTAAATGTTGGAGCGCTTATTTTGCCAACAGTATTTGATAAAATATACTCAATAACAGAATCTGGGGAAAAAACATACTATATAAGCTATAATGGTGAAGAAAAAGACTTATCTATTTATTTAATTGAAAATGGATTGAACAATGTTGATGAATCAGGAAAACTATTAACAGATTCAGAACCAATTCAAGACAATTCAAGAACAACTGATGAAGCAACAGATGTAACAACTGATGAAACAGTAGAAGTTGTTACTGAATAAAATAATAATTTGTAATAAAAAATACTTCTATAAATATAATTTATAGAAGTATTTTTTTATTTAGGAGGATTTATGAAAAAATTTTTAAAAGAATTTTTTTTATCTTTAATTATATCTA
>JAZQTI010000057.1:0-1510 GCA_045630665.1 Candidatus Scatovivens sp. | reverse complement strand
ATTAGATAATAAAATAAAAATAATTAATAATTGAATTATGATAATTATAAAAAAAGATATAAAAATAATATTCATATAGTTCCTCTCTTATATTTTATTATTCTCCTTTTTTTATAAAATATTAAATCATCAACAAGATTTTTTTATTTATATTTTTTATTTCAAAAAACGGAAAAAGCTCTGGTACACCAGAGCTTTCCATACAATATTCAGTTTTAGAAACTTAATCGTTGTCAAGCAGATATCCTGTTGTTTCGAACATATTCCCAAACATGGTTTCCATGTCAGTTACTTTACAGTTTTGGGTTACGAAAATTTCAAAGCTGTCAGACAAATCAACATCACTGACTACCCAGATTTTTTCTGCAAAATTATAAATAAATTTTCTAATTACAATTCCGTCTGTTGCAAAATTTGCATAATTCCCAATAAAACACAATGTTTTAACTCTCATCACATTGGGGTCTTTAATTGCGTCAATTAGCTTGATCTGTTCATGCTCAATAATAAGTTTGTACTGTTCGTGACTTTTTTCTCGTTTTAATTCTGCTAATCTCATAATGTTTTCCTCGTTTCTTTGCTAACCTAGTACAATAGTATCTTTAATATTTTATCATATTTACATAATATTTTCAAGTCTAAAAGCTTGCAGACTCTTGATTTTAAGAAAAAAGCACTTAGATTATAAGTGCTTTTCTATTAATTATTATTTTATATTTTATTAATTATTATTTTCTGTATTTTCATCATTATCTCTTTTTCTTTTTGAAATAACTATATCTCCAAAGATTTCTTTTTGTTCTGCATTTATTTTATTTCTTCTGCTTAATTCTAAAACTCCTGAAAATGCTGTAACAACTTCGGCTTTCGGTTTTTCATTTAATGAGAATAATTTATTAAATACAAATTTTTGCTTTTTTACCAATTCTCTAAAAATGTCTTTTACTTTTTCTGAAACAGAGAAAGTATCAAATACTGCAATTTTTTCTATATTGTGCTTATTTTCGTTTTGTTTATTTTCGTTTTTTTCAATTAATTTTTTGTATCTTTCTACAATATCATTCATTGTAAATTCTTTTTCAAGTTCTTGTTTTGGAAGTTCTATTTTATCTGGCATTTTATATAGTCTTTTTGAAAATACTTGTATTCTTTCTCTAAATACTTTAGTTATTTCTTTATATTTTTTATATTCGATAATTCTTCTTAAAAGTTCTTCTTCTGTTAGTTCTTCTTCTTCCTCATCTTCTTTTGGCAAAAGGCCTTTTGATTTTATTAATAATAAAGTAGATGCCATTACTAAAAACTCACTAGCTATTTCAAGATTTAATTCTTCTTGTGTTTTTAGATATTGAATGTACTGATCTGTAATATCTGAAATGCTAACTTTATAAATGTCCATTTTATTTTTATCTATTAAATAACACAATAAATCTAATGGACCTTCAAAGTTATCTAACCTTAATTCATATTTTTTTGATTCTAATGATATTATTTTATTGTTCATTTTTTC
>JAZQTI010000056.1:0-10210 GCA_045630665.1 Candidatus Scatovivens sp. | reverse complement strand
CAATAAAAAAGCACCTCATATCGGTGCTTTTATTTTATTTTTCAACATATTCTAACATTGTATATTCTGTTAAATCTGGCATTTGAATTTCTTCTAATAAAACATAATCATCATCATATTTGAATCTAAATCTTTCTATTGTTTCCATATCTTTTGTTTGTTCATTATATATTACTTTTTCAAACCATAATGTTTCTGAAAGAGTATCTATTTTTATATCACAATAACTTTGATATGGTTTATTACTATTACTCAAATAATAACCTTTCATTCCTCCATTATCGACTTCTATAATCTTTATTCTAAAATCAAGTGCTATAGCAAAATCATTGATATCTAATCTATCTATATTAATATTATAATTTTTCATATATCCTTCCCAAATTTTGTGATTATACACCCCAGGATTATGTTCAAAAGGATACTCGTATACATTTTTATAATATGTTTTATTTGAAGTATCTACCTTAAAGCCATTCCATTCATTAGTTTTCTTATTATAAACTTCATAATATTTTATACTTTCACCACAGTCTTTTGTTAAATTATCACTTACTTTTGTTTCAGAAATACGTTCATCGTCTTTATCGTATTCTTGATATATCATATAAAGTTCTTTGCTAGGAAAAACTTCATCATGATCAAGATATTCATATTTTTGAACAATCATATATTTAAAATCGTGTGAGGTTTCTAGTAACTCTTTTTCTATTTTCCTTATAATTACAACTCTTTTCATTACAATTAACGCACACAAAATCATAATAGAAATAACAATTAAACCAATAATCCATATTATCAATTTTCTAGATTTTTTAACTATCTTTTCTTCTTTAATTTCTTCTTTTATATTTTGTTCTTGATTTATGTTTTCTTCTTCATTAATTAGTTCATCAACAGAAATTTCAAATATTTTAGCAAGATTTCTTAACTTTTCAAGTTCAGGTGTAGTTTGTCCTGCTTCCCACTTTGAAATAGTTTGTCTTGAAACATCTAATTTATATCCAAGTTCTTCTTGAGACCAACCTTTCTTCTTTCTTAACTCTAATAATCTTTCATTAAATTTCATCTTTTGCTCCTCTCTAATTTCATATCATAATTCGAACGAAATTAAAACAAGATTTTAGCTACCTCTTATATAAAAATTATAACATTTTTTACTTTATTTTGACTATCAATTTCTATTATAAATCTGTCAACTGAATTTAACATCAGTCTATAACCCACTTATTCCAGTATTTTTTAAATTTCTTCTATTTCATTTTTATCTTTTGCTCCTTCCTATTTTTAAAATTAATTTTCTATTGTAATAAGAAATTTATAGTCTTATCCAATTTTAAAAATTAATAAATTAGGTACCTTTGTTATATAAAATTATAACTTTTATTGTTAATAAAATCTACCAATTTAGGTTATAAGTTTGTCGCATTCAGTTAACATTGTTATAAATTTCACTTGTTTGCTAGGTTTACTAATTTTGTAAAACTTCATAATTTAATAATTTAATTTCATTAGAAATAAAACTTCTATTTTTATCAATATCTTTTGATAAATCTGTTGTTAAATATTTTTTGTTATCATCCGCAAAAACTGTTACCATTGGTTTTTCTAATTTAAAATTGCTTAAAACACTTGCAATCATATTAGCTCCGGAAGAAATCCCAACTCCTAATCCTAATTCTTTCGCTAAAATTCGACTCATATTTATTGCATCTTCATCATTTATTAAAATAATTTCATCAATCGAATTTTTATCTATTAAGTCTGGAACAAAATCATCTCCAATTCCTTCAATTTTGTGATTGGTTATTATTTTTCCTTGTGACATTATTGGCATTTTATCTGGCTCTAATGCAATAATTTTTAAACCATTAAATTCATTTTTTAGTCTTTTTCCAATTCCCATCAAAGTTCCTCCTGTTCCAACCCCAGATACAAACCCTCCAACTCTTTCAGGTAATTGTTTTATTATTTCTTCTCCTGTGGTTTCAAAATGTGCCAAAAAATTATCTTCATTTGCAAATTGATTTGCTAAAAATGCATCATTTTCTTTGGCAAATTTTTTTGCTTCATTAACACATCTTACAAAGCCCCCCTCTTCTTTTGAAAACAATATAACTTTTGCTCCATAACTTTTCATTAATTTGATTCTCTCTATACTTGCCCAATCTGGCATAAATATAACTACTGGATGCTTATAATAACTTCCTAAAGCTGCAATTGCAATTCCAGTATTTCCACTTGTTGCTTCTACTATAGTTTGATTTTCTTTTAAAGATCCTCTCATTTTTGCATTATTTATAATGTAATATGCAACTCTATCTTTTATACTACCACTTAAATTGAAATATTCTAACTTTGTATATATATAATTTTTTTCATTTTTATACTCATAATTTATTTTTATCATTGGTGTATTTCCAATTATATTTAATTTATCTAACATAAAATAACCTCCTAAAATTTAATTTCTTCTATGTATTTTAAATATTTTCACATAGACTTTTACAAAATAAAAAAGTATAGCATGAATCTCACACATTCCTACTATACTTAGTTTACGTTTTTTTATTTATTTTTGATAACTAAATTAAATTTATAGTTATTTTTATATAAATATATAAATATTTTAAACATAATCACTATTGTAGGTATGCGAGACTAACACTCATATCTACAACAGATACGAATGTTTCTACATACAGCAACAACAATTCATGATTATATTTTTATTCATATTTATATATTTCCTTTCTTTTAATTAATATATTTGCAAATTTATTTTATATATTATATTAGGATAAAATTAATTTGTCAAATTTTATGTTACTCTTCATCTTCTTTTTCAACTTCTTCGTCTTCATCAGGTAAAATTTCTATTTTAGTAGCTTTAATTTTTATTATTCTCTTATCTTTTGTTTTTTCTACCTTATAAACAACGTTAGGAGTCTCAATAACAGGTTTTTCTTTATCATTTGGTATTCTACCCAACACTTCTATTAAGTATCCTGAAATTGTATCGTAGTCACCTTCTGGAATAGAAACATCTAATACTTTTTCTACTTCATAAACAGACATACTTCCATTTAAAATATAATTATTTTCATCTATTTTTTCATAGATCATTTTTACTTCATCATATTCATCGTAGATTTCTCCAACGATTTCTTCTAGTATATCTTCCATTGTAACAACACCAGCAGTTCCACCATATTCATCTACAACTATAGCTATTTGTTTTCTATTTTTTCTTAATTCTTCGAATAGTTCATTAACTGGTTTGGTTTCAGAAACATAATAAGCTTCTTTTACTAGATTTTTAATTTTTACATTTTTATTTTTTGTTGATAATAGAATATCTTTAATATATACAACACCTTTTATTTCATCTATTGTATCTTCATATACAGGAATTCTACTATATCTAAAGTCTTCATCATCTGTTATTTCTTCTATTACTTTTGATATTGATAAATTCATATCAACTGCATAAATTTCTGTTCTTGGAACCATTATTTCAGAAACAACAGTATCATTAAACTCAAAAACATTATTTATCATTTCTCTTTCTTCTTTTTCGATGATTCCTTTTTCTTCTCCAACATCAACCATCATTCTTATTTCTTCTTCTGTTACAGTTTCTTCTTCTGTTTCAGAAACACCAAATAATTTTGATACTACATTTGTTGAAAATGTTAGAAATTTAACAAATGGTCCTGTAAAAGTTGCTATTGCTTTTATTACTCCATTTGAACCAAATGCTATTTTTTCATAATATTTCATAGCAATTCTTTTTGGAACTAATTCTCCTAAAATTAAAGTAAAGTATGATAAAACAATAGTTATTAAAACAATTGATATACTATTCCATGCTTCTAAACTTAAATAAGGAATCCATCCATGTAATACTGGTGCAAGTTCACTTGCAAATGCTTCTGAAGCAAACGCACTTGATAAAAATCCAGCAAGAGTAATTCCTATTTGAATTGTAGCAAGAAATTTACTTGGATTTTCTAATATTTTTTTTATAGATTTTGCTTTTTTATTTCCCTCTTTTGCTTGTAAATCAATTTTTGCATCATTTAAAGAAATAAAAGCAATTTCAGCTGCAGCAAAATATGCATTAGCTAAAATTAATACAAAAAGTAATATTAACTCTGACATTTTATATCATATTCCTCCGATTTGTTTCTAATTTACAATTGTGATTATATTATAAAAAAATCCAAAAATCAATATAAGTCTAATGTATTATGATGTATTTTTATTTTATTTTTTACACTTTAATTATTGTCTTTTATTTTTTGACAATTTTACAATTTTGTTCCCAAAAATACTTGGAAATAATTGACTTCAAGACATTGCCGTAATATAATATATGAGCTAAAAAGCTTAAGGAGGCGATTATTTTGGCATTTGAACATTCACAATTATCCAAATCTGCAACCGCTATGTTCAACGACATGTTGAAAGAAATGCGGGAGCGCGAGTTCGAATCAGTGAATTTTCCTTTGCTTCTCTGGGGCGTCTTGAATTCCACAACCGAAAACTCTATCTACTGTGCTCTCGAAAACTATCTTTATAGTTCTGAAGATGTTTTACCCAGCATAGTGGAAGACAACATTTCGCTAATGGTAACAAACTCCGAGAACAAAGGCGAAAATTCCGACAAGAACGAAAAGAAAACCAACAAGAAAGGTGGCAAGAAAAAAGGAAAATACATCAAAGGTAAATCTTTTAATAAGCAACCTAATACAGTCGATGAAGATCAGTTGCCTAAAATGACAACTGTTATGACTTTCCAAGACTGTGAAGGTGTAACTCTCGAAGTTCCCACAGACGATGACGTAACCGCTGTTTTCCATAAACTGGTTGAAATCATTGCGCATTTTGGTATTACTGAAATCGAACCTTTGCACATTACTTCTGCTATGTTTTTAGTAGATAACAAAGAGTTCAGACAGTTTTTCCGTGACATTGATTCCAACTATGATGATGCAAAAAAGCACTTTGATCCTGAACGGATTCTTCATTGTGGTGTTATTCCTTTCCAGCTTGCAAGCTTTTTGTCTACGATGAATGATAAGGTAGATGGTAATTCTCCTTGTGAAATTCTTTGCAGAGATGAAGAAGCTGAAGCTATTTGGAACATCATTTTGAAGAAAAACAAACGTAATGCTGTCCTCGTCGGAGCCCCCGGTGTTGGCAAATCTGCACTCTTTGAGAAAATTACCCATGATGTCAATAGTGGTAATTGTCCCGAAGAATTCAAAAATCACAAAGTTTTACTTCTCGATGTTAATGCACTGATTGCAGGTACCAATTACAGAGGTCAAGCAGAAGAAAGAATTAAGCTCCTGATTCAGTTCCTGGAAACTCACCATGATATTATCCTTTTGATTGATGAGGTTCATACCATTCTTGGTGCTGGATCTTGTTTCAAAGGAGAAATGGATCTTTCTAATGCATTAAAACCTATTCTGGCAAGAGGTGATTGCTCAACAATCGGTGCAACTACTATCGAAGAATATGAAAAATTCTTTGTAACAGATGGTGCACTTTCCCGTCGTTTCGAAAAAGTTGAAATCAAAGAACCTTTGTCTGAACATGTTTACCCTATGATTAAAAATAAACTTTTGTCTCTGACAAAGTTCCATGGGGTTACCATTTCCAAAGAATTGGTTGATTACAGCATTCTCATTGCAGGCTGTTTTGCTTTTGAAAAGAAAAATCCTGATAAAACTCTGGATCTGATTGATAGAGCTATGGTTGCTGCAAAACGTGCTGGAAAAACCTATGTGGACAAAGAATCCATTCTTAAGAATTTCGGCATTCAATTCAAGAGATGGGATCGTATGAGCATCGAAACCAAAAACGAAACTGCTTATCACGAAGCCGGTCATTACATTGTCGGTAAAGCATCCGGCAAATTGATTCACTATCGTTGGCAGGCCGTTTCTATTATGCCAGCAGAAGATTACCTTGGTGTAACTGTTTATGAAGAAGATTCTAGAGTTACACCTCATGCAAATGCAAGTTTCTACATTGATGAAATTGCATTCCGTCTTGCTGGTCGAGCTGCTGAACACATGTATAGCAGCGAATTCACCGCTGGTGCAAGTTCTGATCTTGACAGTGCTACACGATATGCTTTCTACATGGTAACAAGGCTTGGTATGGGAAATGACTCTATTAAAAATAGAGTTTATCTCAACTCTCAGCTTTACCCTATGTTCTCTGAAAAGGCTCTTGATGTTGTAAATAACGAAATCAATAAAGTTATTGAAAAAGCCTATGAGAGAGCTCAAAATATCCTTAATGAAAACAAGGATATTTTGGAAGCAATCGTTGCTGCACTTCTTGAAAACCGCATCATGAGTGAAATCGATCTTGATAAAATCTGGCAAGATGTTGTGAAAAAACGAACTGCTTAAATCACTCAATAATTTGAAATCGCAAAAATAACATAAGAGCTATCTGGAAATAATCCGGATAGCTCTTTCATTTTTAATTTTTAATTTTATATTTTATTTTTCATGTTCTATATCTTATATATTTATTAAATCTTTTATTACTTCTCCAGATATTATCAATCCTGCAACAGATGGCACAAATGATATACTACCCGGAACAATTCTTGTTCTTTTTTCTAATTCAATATTATTTTCTTCTTTATTTGCATTAACCTTTATTGGTTCTTCTTTAGAATATAATACTTTTAATTTTTTTATTCCTCTTTGTTTTAGTTCTTTTCTCATAACTTTTGCCAAAGGACATACTGAAGTTTTATAAATATCTGTTATTTCAAATCTAGTTGGATCTAATTTATTTCCTGTTCCCATACTTGAAATTATTGGAATATTTAGTTTTTCTGCTCTCATAATCAATTCTATTTTTCCAGTTACCGTATCTATTGCATCAACTATATAATCTATAGTTTCATCTATTATTCCTTCTGTTTCTGGCATAAAAAATTCTTGATAAATATCTACTTTTGCATTTGGATTTATTTCTAATATTCTTTCTTTTGCCACTTCAACTTTTATTTTTCCTATAGAAGTGTGTGTTGCAATTAATTGTCTATTTATATTTGAAACAGATACAACATCATTATCTACTAAAACAAAATTACCAATTCCTGCTCTTACCAATCCTTCAACAACATAAGAACCAACACCACCAATTCCAAAAACAGCAACTTTTGCATTTTTCAAAATTTCTTGTTTTTCTTTTCCAATAATTAATTCAGTTCTAGAAAATTGATTTTCCATCTCATACCTTTCCTAACAAATATTTAATATTCATTATATTATTATTAACTCGATTAAATAACTTCTACAAATTCAAATCCTGCCTCTTCTATAACTGATTTAAATGTTTCATTACTTATTTCTTTATTTAAAGTAACAATAGCTTCTTTATTTTCCAAGCTTACTTCCGCACTTTCTACTCCATCAATTCCATTTAAAGCTTTTTCTACTGCCATTTTACAATGATTACAGTTCATTCCATTAATTTTAATTTTTTTCATATTTTTGTTCTCCTTATTATTTAAATTTTCTTTTAAATCTGAAACCATATCATCAATTTCATTTTTTATTACTTCAAATTCTTCACTTGAAATATTTTCCACATTTGTTTTTAACAAATTCTTATTTTTAAATCGTCTTAATCTTAATGCATTTGTTACTACACAAACAGAACTTAAGCTCATTGCAGCAGCTCCAATCATTGGATTTAACTTTAATCCGAATGCTGGATAAAAAATTCCAGTTGCTATTGGTATTCCTATTATATTATATATAAATGCCCAAAATAAACTTAATTTTACATTATTTATTGTCGCCTTACTTAGTTCAATTGCTGTATCTACATCTCTTAAATCATCTTTCATTAAAACAATATCAGCAGATTCTATAGCAATATCAGTTCCAGAACCAATCGCAATTCCTACATCTGATCTGACTAAAGCTGGACTATCATTTATTCCATCTCCAACAAATGCAACTTTCTTTCCTTGTTTTTGAATATTTTCTACTTCTTTTTCCTTATCTTGCGGCATAACTTCTGCAACTATTTTATCAATATTTAAACTTTTTCCAATTGATTCTGCTGCTATTTTATTATCACCTGTAAGCATAACAACTTCAAGTCCTTTGTCTTTAAAGAATCTTACAGCTTCTATGCTTGAAACTTTTATTGTATCTGAAACAGCAATTAATCCTATTAATTCTTTTTCATTTGCAAAATATAATACTGTTTTTCCATCTTTATATAATTTATCTGAAACTTCTTGAACAATATTTGTATCAATATTGTTCTCATCCATGAAAGCTACATTTCCACCATAATATAATTTACCTTTTATTACACCTTTTATTCCTCTTCCAGAAACAGCTTCAAAGTCTTTTACTTCTAAAAGTTCAACATTATTTTCTTTTGCTTTTTCTAAAACAGCTTCTGCTAAAGGATGTTCTGATGCTTTTTCCAAACTTCCTGCAATTTTTAATAATTCATTTTCTACTTTTAAATTGTATTTTTCGTTACCAATTATTTTTACTCTTACATTATTTAAGAAAGAAGTTTTACCAAGAAGTGTTTGACTTGTTACAACTTCTGTAACTTTAGGTTTTCCTGCTGTAATTGTTCCAGTTTTATCTAAAACAATTGTATTTACTTTATGAAGTAATTCTAAACTTTCTGCATCTTTTATTAAAATTCCATTTTCAGCACCTTTTCCAGTACCCACCATAATTGCTACCGGAGTTGCTAATCCTAATGCACAAGGGCAAGATATTACAAGAACTGCAATTGCTGAAGTAAGTGCAAATTCAACTGTTTTACCCATTAAAATCCAAATAATTGCCGTTAAAACTGAAACACAAATTACTGTTGGTACAAATATTCCACTTACTTTATCTGCAATTTTTGAAATAGGAGCTTTTGAATTGCTTGCTTCTTCAACTAATTTTATAATTTGAGAAATTGTTGTATCTTCTCCAACCTTATTTGCTTTTATTTTTAATGTTCCATTTTTATTTATAGTTCCTGAAATTACGTTATCTCCAACTTGTTTTTCTACAGGTATACTTTCACCTGTAATACTTGATTGATCTATTGAGGAACTTCCTTCTATTACAATTCCATCTACTGGTATTGAATTACCCGGTTTAATAATCAATATATCATTTAAAACAATTTCTTCTGTTTTTATTTCTATTTCTTTTTCATCTCTAATTACAATTGCTGTTTTGGGAGCTAAATCGATTAATTTACTAATAGCCTCACTTGTTTTTCCTTTCGATTTAGTTTCTAAATACTTTCCTAATGTAATTAATGTTAAAATTGTTCCTGCTGATTCAAAATATATATCTTTAGAATATCTTGTAACAAGTTCCATATCATCATTGCTAAGGCCATTACTTATCATATAAATAGCTACAATGCCATATATAATTGAAGCCGTACTTCCTAAAGCTATTAATGAATCCATATTAGGAGATCTTTTTAAAAGTCTTTTAAAACCTATAATAAAATAGTTTCTATTTAAAATAATTATTGGTAACAATAATAAAACTTGTGAAAATGCAAAATTCAAAGCATTTTCTGGTCCATCAAATATTGATTTTATAAAATCTGATACTGGTATACCAAAGATATTATTTAACATTTGATGCATAGCAATATACATAAGAGGTATTAGAAAAACAAAAGAAATAATTAATCTTTTTTTCATAGATTTCAAATTATCTTCCATTTTGTTTAATATTTTGTCATTAGAATTATTTTTATCTTTACTTGAATTCTTAATTTCTTCAGCCACATTGGCTTCAAATCCTGCATCTACCACAGCTTTAATAATTTTTTCATTATCTAATATTTCTTCATCATATTCCACAATCATATTATTAGATAATAAATTTACATTAACTTTTGTTATTCCTTCAAGTTTTGAAACAGCTCTTTCTACATGAGCTTGACAACTGCTACAAGTCATGCCTTTAATATCAAACTTTTCTTTTTTCATATTTACCTCTTCGACTTTTGTTTTATTTTTTAGTTAATCTGATTCTTTTTTATTACCATAATCGTCTAAAAAATGATGATATTCATCACCTTTTCTGTAAGAAATAATTGTATCTAAATTAACATTTTGTACACTATTAAAAATATTTATATCTATTTTATCATATTTTTTCTTCATGTCTTT